>DAOUPC010000046.1 GCA_030626365.1 Paracoccaceae bacterium | reverse complement strand
GTATTCGCCTCGTCGTGATCTGGTCGCGGATTACCCGACATACGCGTACAAGCAGGCCTATCGCCTGCCGACCATGTATGAATCTATCCAGAAGAACGACTTAGCAAGGATTATCCAATGATCCTGACCTCTGGTCGTCTGGTCGAATACGAGGGTGGCGGCGATGAAAGCCGGTCCAACAAATGGCTGGCCGAACTGCAACAGGAAATGTTTGCCGAAATCAGTACACGGGATGCCAACAATCTGGGCATTCGTGACGGTCAGCAGATCTGGGTCGAAGGGGCTGAAGGCTCTCGGATCAAGGTTGCTGCGATGGTCACGGACCGGGTCGGTGAGGGGGTCGTGTTTGTACCCTTCCACTTTGGCGGTCATTTCGAGGGCAAGGACCTGCGGGACAAATACCCCGACGGTGCGGCACCCTATGTGCTGGGCGAAGCGGCCAATACGGCGCTGACCTATGGCTATGACGCCGTAACCCAGATGCAGGAGACAAAAGTGTCTCTGTGCAAAGTCACTGCAGCTTAAGGAGAATTGAGAAATGGCAAGAGTTAAATTTCTCTGTGACGCGGAACGCTGCATTGAATGCAACGCCTGTGTAACCGCCTGCAAATCCGAGCATGAGGTGCCTTGGGGTATCAACCGCCGGCGTGTCGTCACCATCGGTGACGGCAAACCGGGCGAGCGGTCGATCTCGATGGCATGTATGCATTGTTCGGACGCGCCTTGTATGGCCGTTTGTCCGGTGGATTGCTTCTATCAGACCGCAGATGGCATTGTTCTGCACTCTAAGGACCTGTGCATCGGTTGTGGATATTGCTTTTATGCGTGCCCGTTTGGCGCGCCGCAGTATCCGCAGGCCGGCAACTTTGGTTCGCGTGGCAAGATGGACAAATGTACCTTCTGCGCCGGTGGCCCAGAAGAGGACAACAGCCAGGCAGAGTTCCAGAAATACGGGCGTAACCGTATTGCTGAGGGCAAGCTGCCGATCTGTGCCGAAATGTGTGCAACCAAGGCCCTGTTGGCAGGCGACGGTAACGTCGTTTCCGGCATCTACCGCGAACGTGTTGTTTCGCGCGGCTTTGGTTCGGGCGCATGGGGCTGGGGTACGGCCTATAACCAAAAGGGTGGCTGACCCTTCAGGGTTTGCCATTTAACGATACGACCTGCCGGGCGGTATTTCACCGCCCGGTTACCCTATTTTTGTCAGGAGCTTCCCCATGCTGGTCCGTGGTCTCATTGCGTTTACTGTGATGTTCACCCTGTTGTTCGCAACAGGTATTGATGTGTCCGCCCAGGCCAGCGATCCCGCCCGCGCGGTGACAGGTGGGGCGCAGACGCTTGACGATATTCTGGCCCGCCAGCGTGGCGAGACCATCGACGACAGTTTCCGCCGCGAGGCGACAGGCAACCCCGATGGCGGTGCCCCGGCAAGTGGGCAGTTGGGCACGCTGGGCGGGGTATCGGACGCCGAAATGTTCCGCGCGCTGCGCTATAACGAGGCCAGGATCATCTCGTCCTCTGGCGGACCTGCCAGCACGGTGGTGATGCAGGATGGTGGCATGTGGTGGCTGGAGGTGCGCCGCGGACTGCTGCCGCAATATGGCGGCTATATGATGCTGGGGATGGCGGCGCTGATCCTGGTGTTTTACCTGATCCGGGGCCGGATCATGATCGAGGGCGCAAAGACCGGCGAAACAGTTCTGCGGTTTCGGCTGTATGAACGTATCGCGCATTGGTCCATGGCCATTCCGTTCGTTCTTTTGGGGCTGACGGGTGTGGTTATGCTGGTTGGGCGGACGCTGATCATTCCGCTTTTCGGCAAAGAGGCATTTTCGATAATCGCCACCGCCGGGAAATATGTGCACAACTACATTGCGTGGGTGTTCATGGCGGGGCTGATCCTTAGCTTCTTTTTGTGGGCCTGGAAAAACCTGCCGGACCGCTATGACCTGCCCTGGCTGCTGAAGGGTGGCGGGCTGTTTTCAAAGGGTGTTCACCCCAGTTCAACCAAGTTCAACGCCGGGGAAAAGATCATCTTTTGGGCCGTGATTGTCCTGGGGGGCATGATATCGCTGACCGGTCTTTCGCTTTTGTTTCCCTATGAAATTCCGTTTATCGCGCCGATGTTCCAGTTCACCAATGATATTGGCCTGTCACAATTGCTGGGCCTGGGAGAGTTGAAAACAACGCTTGCCCCGCAAGAGGAAATGCAGTGGGTTCAGATATTTCATGCCGCGAACGCGTTCGTGTTCATGACCATCATCATTGCCCATATCTATCTGGGCAGTGTCGGCATGGAGGGCGCGCTGGATTCAATGACCAAAGGCACCGTTGATGTTCAGTGGGCCAAAGAGCATCACGATATCTGGTATCAAGAGGTGGCCGGAAATTCGGATGCTAAAGACACCGAAGATAAAGGCACGGCGGCAAGTTGATCGACCCTGCGTGACGCTGCAAAACGGGCCTGTGCTTGCATAATGGTGCGCGGCGGCGCACCATGGGCCTTGCCGGGCTGATCAGGTTGCCCGGCGCGATACAGGGTCAAAATCAGGCCGGGCCATCAGCGCCCGACAGACAGGTTAGCATGAATACCCGCATGAACACCCGCACGAACACCCAAGGATCACCTGCGCGCGCTACCACCGCTGAAACCAATAACGATTTTGGTGCCGATCTGTCGCTTGCCTCGATTCTGGTGGTCGATGACGAACCGGGCATGCGCAATTTTCTGGTCAAGATACTGGGCCCGCGCTGTAAGCGGGTCGAACAGGCGGCAAATGTCGATGAGGCATCGCAGCATCTGGACAATGCGCATTTCGATGTGGTCATTCTGGACAATGTGATGCCCGGAAAATCGGGGCTGGAATGGCTGCGTGAACAGCGCAAGGTGGGCTTTTTCGCGGATGCAATTCTGGTCACGGCGTTTGCCGATCTGGAAACCGCGATCGAGGCATTGCGCGCCGGGGCGGCCGATTTCGTGCTTAAACCATTCCGGTCAAACCAGATACTGAACGCCGTCGCCCGCAGCATTGACCGCCAGCACCTGCAACGTGAAAACTATTTGCTAAAGCACGAATTGTCGTCCGAGGGGACCGAGGGCAGGGGCCGCCTTTTGGGCAGTTCGGGGGGTATATCCGACATTCGCGCCACGCTGGCGCGTGTTGCGTCCCAGCCAACACCGATCCTGTTTACCGGCGACACCGGCACTGGCAAGGAAATAGCCGCCCGCACGCTGCACGCGCTGTCTGACCGGGCCGACAAGCCATTTGTGCCGCTTAATTGCGCCGGTGTTTCCCCGCAGGTCATCGCCAACGAATTGTTCGGCCACATCAACGCCGATCAGCAAAGCAAATCAGGGCGCCAGGACGGGCTGCTGTTTCATGCCCGTGGTGGCACGCTTTTTCTGGACGAGGTGGCGGAATTGCCGCTGGATGTGCAGGCCAGTTTGCTGCGCGTCATAGAAGAGATGCGTATTCGTCCCATCGGGTCATCCCGCGAGGTGCCGCTGAATTTACGGTTCATCTTTGCCACCAATGCCAACCTTGAGGCAGCCGTGGAAAATGGTAGATTTCGCAAGGACTTGTACCACAGAATTAATGTGCTGAATATTGCCATGCCCCGGCTGGTCGAACGCAAGGGCGACATCCCGGAACTAAGCGCGATGTTCATGCACAAGATATCGGCCGAACTGGGCGTGCCGCCATTGCCGCTAAGCGAGGGCGTGTTGCTTAAGCTGTCGTGCTATGACTGGCCCGGCAATGTCCGCGAGTTGCGCAACCTGATTGAACGCTCGTTGATACTTGGGGAATTCCCGCCGGAATTCAGCCCGGAATTAGGCGATGATGACGGGGGCGATTCCCTGGTTGCGGCGGATTCGTTGCAGGCGGTGGAACGGCTGCATATTCTGACCGTTCTGGATGCCTGTGATGGGAACCGCGCCGAGGCCGCCCGCCGGCTGGGCGTGTCCCGCAAGACCATCGACCGCAAATGCGCCATGTGGGATGCGTGATACGCAGGGCAGCCCGGACACCGCCCTCCCAGATACCGCCCCGGTAAGGCCGGGGTTGCCCTGGCGCAAATCCGTCCGGGTGCGGTTGCTGGCGATTGCGCTGTTGCCCATGCTGGTGATGATGCCACTGTTTCTGGGGGTTGTGGTGGTCAACTGGTCCACCCGGTTTGACCGGCTGCTGATTGCCAAGGTCAACGGAGAACTGACCATTGCGCATCAGTTCCTGTCCCGCCTGCGCGAACGATCCAGCGAACGGGTTGCCGCATTGGGGGCCTCGGCGGATTTTGCCCGCATACAGGCGACCGGCAACCGGGTCGGGATGCTGGACTATCTTGAACGCGAACGCCTGCGCCTGGGGTTTGATTTCCTTTATTTCGTCGATGCCGGCGGGCGCATCCTGGCGGCCCCGCAACAGGCCACGCCGCTGGACCATCGCAAATGGCCGGTGGTGCGAACCGCCCTGTCAGGTCAAAGCGCAACCGAGGTCGATATCTTTGATGCCGATGATCTGGCGGCCATTTCCGGTGTGCTGGCGGATCAGGCGCGGATCAGGCTGGTGCCGACCAAGGCCGCGCTGCCAACTGAACGAACCCAGGAAACCCGTGGCATGGTGGTGCATACGGCCACCCCCGTGGCCACCGGCAAGGGCGCGCTGGTGGCTGGCACCCTGCTGAACCGCAACCTGGATTTCATCGATACGATCAACGATCTGGTCTATCCCGCCGCCAGCCTGACCGAAGGCAGCCGGGGCACCGCGACACTGTTTCTTGAGGATGTGCGCATATCCACCAATGTGCGCCTGTTTGAAAATGTGCGCGCGTTGGGCACGCGGGTGTCAGTGGCGGTGCGCTCAAGCGTGCTGGACGGGGGGCAGGTGTGGCTGGACCGGGCATTTGTGGTGAATGACTGGTATATATCGGCTTATGAACCGATCAGCGACAGTTTCGGCAACCGGGTGGGGATGCTGTATGTGGGGTTCCTTGACAGCCCGTTTCGCGCCGCCAAACAGCGCACCCTGCTGATGATCGCCGTCGGGTTCATCGTGCTGATCGCGCTGTCTGTGCCGATCTTCCTGCGGCTGGCCCGTGGCATATTCAAGCCGCTCGAGGAAATGGTCGCCACCATTGCCAGGGTGGAACAGGGCGATCTTGGCGCGCGATCCGCCACCAGTGGCGCGGATGACGAAATTGCCCGCGTCTCGGGGCATCTGGACCTGTTGTTGGACCGGGTCCAGCAACGTGACCAGCAACAGCGCAACTGGGCCAAGGAACTGAACGACCGGGTCGATGAACGAACCCGCGAATTACGCGAGGCAAACCAACGGCTTGAGGCAACCACCAAACAGCTTGTCGTGTCTGAAAAGCTGGCCGCGGTGGGCGAAATTACCGCCGGCATCGCACATGAAATCAACAACCCCATTGCGGTCATTCAAGGCAATCTTGACGTGATCCGCGAAGGGTTGGGGGAAAATGCCCAGGCGATGAAAACCGAATTCGGGCTGATCTATGAACAGGTGCATCTTATCAACATTCTGGTCAACAAGCTGTTGCAGTTCGCCCGCCCCGAGGAATACGCCGGGGTGATCGATCAGCACGTGCCAAATGATGTGGTCAACGATTCCATTCCGCTGGTGCAACATCTGCTGAACAAGGTCGACATCGCCCTTATGCTGGACCTTAAGGCCGACCGCCCGGTGGCGATGAACCGCACCGAATTGCAACAGGTGCTGATCAACCTGCTGGTGAACGCCATTCACGCCATGCCCGACGGGGGGCAACTGTGCCTGCACACGCGCAACCACGACATCGATGCCGACGAAGGGGTGGAAATCGAGGTGACAGATACCGGCTCGGGCATGACGGCCGAGATCATCGATAACATCTTTGACCCGTTCTATACCACCAAGCAAAGCGAAGGCACCGGCCTGGGCCTGTCAATCAGTCAAAAGCTGGTAACCCGCAGCGGTGGCCGCATCCGGGTGCAAAGCACACCGGGCAGCGGAACGTCCTTTTACATATGGGTGCCACGGGCGGAATAGCGGTTTATGGCGCGCACCCTATTATTGGGCCTCGTCCATCAGGCCCCGCACCCACCGCCCGGCGGCCCAGGTGGCCGGCACGCCCAGGGGGATCGACCAGGCAAGGGCGGCCATGGGCGAAAGTGACCCGTACCCGAGCATGTCGAAGATCAGCCCCAGCATAAACAGGTTGATTGCCACGGCGGCGGCGGCGAACGGATAAAACACCAGCGCCAGTTTCCAGATCGGCCAGCCCGGATCGGGCAGGGGGGTGTTCTGGTTATCGGGCATCTTAGTGGCTGGTTCCTTCGGAAAAGGTGATCTTGTTCCAGACGTTGTATTTGCCCGATGGCTTGCGCATCGGCAGGCGACGAACCTCTTCCAGCGTGGCGGCATCATAGACGATCACCGCGCCGTCGTCTTCCCAGACAGACACCAGTGCAAACCGGCCATCACGGGTGAATTCAACATGCGCCACCGTGGCACCGGGAACCGGGCGCAAGGTCTTGACGATTTCCAGGCTTTGCTTGTCGATCACGTTCATCAGGTCCTTGTTGGGACCAAAGAACACATCGGCCCAGAAATAGGGCGTGTTTTCGTGGCTGCGCAGGAAAAACCCCGGCCCCTGTGTCTGGATCGTTTTGATCAGTTTCCAGTTGGTGGTATCAATCACCGACAGCTTGCCCTCTTTCAGATGCGGCGTGGCCATCACGCGGGTGTCGCCCCGCTGCCAACTGATGCCCGACCCCAGATGCGGCAGGCCCTCTAGTGGCAGTTCGGCAATCTCGCGGCCCACATTCAGGTTCACCACCACGCCGCGCTTACCATCGCGCGCCGCGCCAATCAGGTTGCGGTAATCATCGGAAAAGAAAAAGTCGTCCAGTGGTTCGCTGATCTCGATCCTGCGCCGGGCGAACAGACCCTCTGATGATGGCAATGCCTCGACCATGCCCTTTTCGCGGCTGTGTACGAACCCCTCATAAACCGCCTCGGCGTTGGGGTCGGTGGCCACCTCCCATATCTCGGGGGCATCCTTGAGGGCCAGAATAAAGCTCTTGCGCTGGGGGGCCTGATAGACGGCTGATACCCGTGATGGCGTGCCATCCTTGGCAATGACCGGCATGACGGCGACCACATCCAGATCATCGGTGGACAACAGGGTCAGGGTCATGGGCAGGTAATTGGCCACGGCCAGCCACTTGCCATCATGGCTCATGGCGATGTTGCGGCTGTTCAGACCGGCGCGGATGCGCCCCACCTGATGCAACGACCACAGATCATACTTTTGCACCCAGCCATCGCGCGACATGATGAACACATAGCGCCCGTCGGGGGTAAACTTTGGCCCCCCATGCACGGCAAACGGCGTCTCGAACCGGTCCAGAACCTCAAACGTGTCACCATCCAGAACCGATACGTGATGGTCCCCGGTTTCCACCACCAGCGTGATGTTCATCGGGTCAGAATCCCATACCGGCGCATCTGCGGGCACATATCCCGGATCGCCAATGCGACTGGCCGCGATTTCGTCCAGTCCCCAGTCGGGTACATGCGACAGCGGCGTGGTGACATAGGCGGCCAGCGCGGCAATGCCTTCCTCTCCCAGGACATCGCCAAAGGCGGGCATCTGCGTTGATACGCGCCCCCCCGTGATGACCTTCACCACCTTCGGCCCGCGCATCCGCCGCAAGGTCTGCGGGATTAGCGCCGGACCCAAGCCACCCAATCGGTCGGCCCCGTGACAGGACGCGCAATGCTGCACATAATCCGCCGCCGGATCGGCCCGGACCTGCCCGCCAACCGCTATGAATGCGGCCAGCGCCAGCCCAAGAACCACCACCGGCTTCTTCTTGTTGCAAATACTCCCGCCGGAGGCACCTGCGCGTGCGGCAAATCCGGCCCGTGCAAGCCAGGCATCAAATCCTTCAGAAAAACCGATGCGCCGGATCATGGCTTTTCCCCCTGAATGGCGTGACATGCAGGCGCTCCCCGTCCTTAACCCCAATCTCATCATTGCTCAGATAACAGGCCGGATCTTCGGCCCAGGGATCGCCGGTCAGTTGTAGCGCGCGAATACGGGTGTTGCCACCGCAGATCTCGCGCAATTTGCAGACCCCACAGCGCCCCTTCAGGGGGCGGGGGCGGGTGCGCAGGGTGGCCAGCATCGGGTCATCGCCGGTCCAAAGCGTGGAAAACGGCACCTCCTGAACCTTGCCGATGGTGTAATCCGACCAATAGGTATCGGGGTGAACCCGGCCAAGGTTGTCGATATTCGCCACCCCCAGACCGGATGCGTTCCCGCCCCAGTTGGTCAGATGATCGCGAATGTTGCTAACGTGCGAGGCGTCAAAATTGCGCTCGACCCATTGCAGGAAATACCCGGCATCCGCGTCGTTGTTCCCGGTGACAATGTCCAGCTTGTGACCGGATTCGATTCCGGCCCATGCACGCCCCAGCAACAAATCCAGCGCGTGACGGGTCCGCAGATGCGCCGGGTCTTCGCCACGGTTCTTGTCGCCCCGCCCGGCGTAAACCAGATGCGACAGATAAAACTTGTCCACACCCTCATCATCACACAGTTTCAGCAGATCACCCAAATGCTGGTGATTGCCTTCGGTCAGGGTAAAGCGCAAACCCACCCTGATGCCGCGTTTTTTGCATTCGCGCACCCCGCGCAGGGCATCGCCAAAGGCCCCCTCGACACCGCGAAACCAGTCGTTCGTCTCGCCGATGCCGTCGATGGAAATGCCGACGTAATCAAACCCGACCTCGGCCACCTTATCGGCCACCTCGTCAACGATCGTCGTGCCGTTGGTCGACAGCGCCAGCATCCGCGTCAGTTTGCGCGCACGGGTGGCAATCTCGAATATATCCTTGCGGCCCAACGGCTCTCCGCCCGACAGGATCAGCGCGGGAACACGAAAACGGCCCAGATCCTCAAGGGTTTCCATGGCCTGTTCGTGGCTCAGCTCTCCGGGGAAATCGACGTCGGCCGACACGGTGTAACAATGGCGGCACTTAAGGTTGCAGCGCCGGGTCAGGTTCCAGATAACCACCGGTTTGACGGGGCCGGGTCCGCGCTGGCGCACCGGTGTTGGGGCAACCAGTTGCTGCATGTATTCACTTAGTCGGAACATCTGTCTTACCTTTGTTGTCCAGCCGCATTCCGGTCTTCTTCAGGATACGGGTGGAATAAAGAATATCGCTGGCCGCACAGGCCGGCCCCAGCAGGGCGGCAATCTCGGCGCGTTTCACTTCGACTTCTTCCCGGCTTGACCCGTGTACCATGGCAAACAGGTTATAGGGCCAGTCGGGCAGGGCGCGGGGGCGTTCATAGCAATGGGTGACAAAGGCCAGCGCGCCGACCCGTCGGCCCAGATCGGTGATCTGATCATCGGCCACATCCCAGACGGTCATGCCATTGGCCCCAAGCCCCAGCTTATAGTGGTTGGGCGCGGCGGCAATCCGGCGGATCACGCCGCTATCCTTCATCGCCGCCAGCCGGGTAATCAGATCATCCTCGGGCAGGCCCAGTTGTTCGGCCACGGCCCGGTAAGGCGCGCCAACCAGTGGCAGCCCCCCCTGAAGGGCGGTGATGATGCGGCGGTCTGTATTGTCCAGTGTCATGCGGCAACCCGAAAGCGGATAAAGAATTCCTGTAGTTTCGGAAAACAAAGCACGTCCAGCCCGGTTTCCCGTTCGATGGCATCGGCTGTGGCGGTGATCCCTTCGGGCGTTTCAGTTGCCAGAACGAACCACATGTTCAGCCGGTGCGTGCGTTGATAATTATGCGCCACCTCAGGGTGGGCATTGACTTTGGTCAGGACGGTTTCAAAATTCTGCTCGGGCACGGCCATGGCACAAAGGCAAAACGCCCCGCCCATTGCCTCGGCGTCAAAGAACGGGCCGAACCGGGTAATCACCCCGGTGTCCTTCATCCGGGTGATCCGTGCCAGCAGGTCTGCCTCGGGCAGGCCCAGTTCGTCGGCCACATCGCCAAACGGGGCCGGGGTCAGGGGCAGGTCGTCCTGAAGGCGGTTCAGGATGGCCCGGTCAAGGGTGTCCAGATCGGGGGCGTCCAGATCGGGTTGGGTGTTCATGCTGCGGTCCCCGGTTGTAAAGAAATCAGTGCGCCGGTCTGTTTAAAGCACCGGGTCGAAAACAGCACCTTATGTGCCACCCCGTCAAGCCCCGGAAGGGCGCGTGCGCGGGCCAGCACGGCCTTGGCTTCGTCGCGGCTGCGGGCGTGGATCATGTTGTACAGGCGATAGGGCCACAGGCCCGGCACGGGGCGGCGTTCATAGCACAGGGTCACGCCCGGCAAATCGGCCAACTGTGGGCCGGCCTGATCTATCTGTGTGCTTGGCAAATCCCAGACCACCATGCAATTGGCCCGCCATCCCAGCGCGCGGTGGCGCACGATCACCCCGAACCGGGCGATGATGCCCGCCGCCTGCAGCGCCCTGATCCGGTCGGTTATGTCGGATTCAGACCGGTTCAGGCGGGCGGCAAGTTCACCGTATGGGCGCGCGGTGATCGCCAGCCCGTCGGTCAGGTGTTGCAGGATCGCCCGGTCGCCTGTGCGCATCGCCGTCACATCGGCGGGGCGTGCAGGGGTGCGTGGGGCCGTCATGGCCCCGGTCATTGAAAACCCCAGATCAATGTTGAACGGACGCATCAGGCGCAGGTCAAGCACCTCAAGCCCGGTGTCGGTGGCTATGTTCGCCAGGGTGGCATCCACATGGGCCCGGTCCGGTCCGGTGGCGACAAACCACAGGTTCAGCCGGTTTTCGCGCTGATAGCTGTGATTGACGCCCGCGTGGGTGGCAATGACCGCCGCGACCTCTTCGATATATTCAGGGGGGGCGGCGACGGCGGCAAGGGTGCTGGCCGATACCGTGTTGGGCGCACAGGTGGCCCCGATCCGGGTAATGCGCCCCGCCTGTTTCATCCGGTTCAGCCGGGTGACCACGTCCTGTTCGTCCAGCCCCAGCTGGTCCGCGATTATCTGAAAGGGGCGGTCGGTGATCGGGAAATCGCGCTGCCACTTGTCCAGCAGGTCCATATCGACCGGGTCCGAGATGATCTGCATGGGCTTACAATCCAATCCGGTGTGCCCGGGCGGTAAAAAAGATGCCAGACGGGCTTTGTGCGTCGATCTCGCGCAGCTTTTCAAAGGTTTGCGTGTCGTAGATCATCACTTTGTTGGCGTCGCGCACGGATACCCACACTTCGTGGCCCCGTGGCGTGAATTCCATGTGCAGCACGGCCGGGCCGGGGGTGAACTGATGGATCACCGCCTTGGTGACGCTGTCGATCACCTGGATCGTGTCGTTCAGCGGGTGGGCAAAGTTGACCCAGACGTGGCGCCCATCGGGGCGGGCGATGGCGAACACCGGCTGGCCGTGGGTCCGGGTGCGCCCCGTTTCGTGAAAGTCACGCGCATCGATCCACAGCACTTCGTGATGGCCCACGGCGGGCAGGACAAATTCGTCGCCCGCCAGTGCCCAGCCTTCAAGGTGGGGCATCTTATAGACCGGCATATCCTTTTGGCCGCGTCCATAGCCGGGCAATACGTGGATTGGTTCGGGGGTATCGGCCCACAGGTCCAGCGCGGTCATTCCGTCTTCGCCAAACAGGCCGGTGATATAGGTGCGCCCGTTGCTGGTGATCAGCGCATCATAGGGGTTGATTCCCATGCCGGGTATCTTTGTGATGGCCGGTTGTGGCCCGGACATATCGGCAATCCATGTCTCGCCCATGTCCCACATGGTGAACACGAACCGGTTGCCGGGCGCGTCCACCAGCCCGATGGTCTTGGACCCGGTCGGAATGTCGGCCACCAGGTCCAGCGTATCGGCATCAAACACCCGAACCCCGCCCGGTTCATAGTTCGACACAGCCACAAGACGCCCATCATCCGAGATTGCCCCGCCGATGGAATTACCCGCCTGCACGATACGCTTGGCGATCTGGCGGGTGACGATATCAACCTTGGTCAACCCGCCATCGCGGCCAAACACATAGGCAAAGCGTTCATCCGGGGACCAGACCAGAGAGGCATGGCTAAGATCACCCAAGCCTTCAATGCGCGCCAGTGCGGCGCGCTCGGATTGATCAATCAGCAACAGTGACCCGTTGGCCCGCTCAATCACCAGCCCCAGATCGCCGGTGGCGGTGGGTTCGCCCTGGGCCGGGGGGCTGATCATCAGGGCGGCAATTGCGCCAAGCACAAGGGATTTCATCGGGTGTTCCCCTTTAACAGGTATTCAGAGATCCACAGCGCGTCGGCCCTGGTCATCAGGGGGCGCCAGGGGGG
>DAOUPC010000121.1 GCA_030626365.1 Paracoccaceae bacterium | reverse complement strand
CCGATGCGCTGGCTGCGCAACTGCGCGACATGGGGGTGCCGATTGTTGTCTGCGCCAATGATTCTGGGCCAATCACCGATCTGATCCTGTCGGGGGCCACCGAACCGCTGATGGTCCGGCCGGTGGGTCCGGCACATGCCGCCTATGTGTCGTGGTCCTATCGCGGCGCGGCGCGGCTGGACCGGGGGCAGGTCGACAGGCTGTTGCGCAGCCGGCCCGATGCGCTGTTTCGGCTGAAGGGGATGATTGCCACCACTGAGCGGGGTGGGCTGCAATTGCAGGTGGTTGGCCGTAATGTGGACATGCGCCGGTGCAGTGATGAACATGGCACGCAACTGGTGGGGATCGGGCTGAGCGCCCGGCTTACCCGGTCAGAGATTGACGATTGGTGGCAGGAAAATACCAGCCGATGACAAAACAGCACCCACAATCCGGCGCTGGGACCGGGGCCACCTCCTTTCCGGTGATCCGCAACATTGGTCTGGACGGGATGCTGGTGACATTCTCCGACCGGCTGGGCGAGGCATCCAACCGCGCCGCGCTGGCCTTTCACGCGGCGCTTGAACAGGTCGCTGGGGAGGATGGGATCGGGGAAACATCGACCTCGCTTGCGTCGGCCTTTGTGCGGTTTGATCCCCTATGCCTGTCGCACGCCGACCTGCGTGCCCGGCTTGATGATCTGGTGCAAAGCCGGGACTGGTATGGGGCCGCGATGCCATCGGGGCGCAAGCTGTGGCGCGTGCCGTGCGTCTATGGCACCGATCTGGCCCCGCAACTGGCCGAGGCGGCAGATGCGGCGGGCCTGAGCGAGGCACAGGCGATTTCCCAACTGGGCACAGCGCGGGTGCGGGTGCTGACAATCGGGTTCGCGCCGGGCCAGCCGTATCTGGGGCCGCTTGGGGCAGAATGGAACCTGCCCCGCCTGAAGGCGCTGCAACAGGTACCCGCGGGCGCGCTGGTTCAGGCGATCAGTCAGTTTGTTCTGTTTACCGCCCCCGCCCCGACCGGTTGGCGGCATGTGGGGCAAACGGCGTTTCGTTGTTTTCGCCCCGGTCAGGCGGTGCCGATCCCGCTGACCCCCGGCGATGAAATGGTGTTTGAGCCTGTCTCGCGGGCGGATTTCATGCGTATCCGCGCGCGGGATGAAACCGGCGCAGGCGGGGCCACGTCCGAACGGATTGCCCAATGAGCGGCCTTATCGTGCATCGTATCGGCCCGGTTTGCAGCCTTCAGGACATGGGGCGACCGGGGTTGCTGAAACAGGGACTGTCGCGTGGCGGGGCGGCTGACCGGCTGGCGCTGGCCGAGGGGGCCGCGCTGTTGGGGCAGGCCATTGGGCAAATCACTGGGCCGCTTGCCGGGCTTGCCGCGCTGGAAATGGCCGGGCTGGGCGGCGAATTTGAGGCCACGGGCGGGCTGCGCTTTGCGCTAAGCGGCGCGCCCATGCCCGCCACCATTGATGGCACCCCGGTGGCGTGGAACGCCAGTCACGCACTTTTACCGGGCCAGCGGCTGAATATCGGGGCCGCGAGGGCCGGTGTTTACGGCTATCTGCATCTGGGCGGGGGGATTGACGGGGTTGAATTTCTGGGGTCGCGCGCGGCCCATCTTTTGGCCGGGATCGGTGGCACGGTTCAGGTCGGGGATCATCTGGAACAGGGATCGGACCGGGGCGGGGTGACTGGTTTGGGGCTAAAGGTTGCGGACAGGTTTGCGGGCGGAACCGTGCGCGTTGTGCCCAGTGTGCAGACCGGATTGTTCGCCCCGGACGTGCTGCGCCGGTTTCAGGATACCGGGTTCACCCGTGGCCCGCGTGCCAACCGGATGGGGGTTGAAATGCGCTCGGGGGGGGATGGGTTTACCGCCACTGGCCAGCTTGACATCCTGTCCGAGGTGATCGTGCCCGGTGACATACAGATGACCGGCGACGGGTTGCCTTTTGTGCTGTTGCCGGAATGTCAGACAACCGGCGGATACCCCCGGATTGCCACGGTAATTCCCTGTGATCTGCCGCTGGTGGCGCAGGCCCCGGCGGGGGCGGCGATCCGGTTTGAATTTGTGGCGCTGGAACAGGCACTGGCGGCACATCAGCAATATGAAACCACGCTGGCCGGTTTGCGGAAATCATGCCGCCCGCTGATCCGTGATGTTGCAGATATTGGCGACCTGTTGTCCTATCAACTGGTCAGCGGGGCGATCTCGGCCCATGGCGACAGGTATTGGGATAAGGACGATAGCACATGACCCACTTGGTCGATCTGAATGCAGACATGGGCGAAAGCTTTGGCCCCTGGAAAATGGGCGATGATGCGGCGTTGCTGAACATCGTCACCTCGGCCAATATCGCCTGTGGATTTCACGCGGGCGACCCGGATGTGATGGCTGCGACCATGCGTGGTGCGATCAAGGGCAATGTCGGCATTGGCGCGCACCCCGGTTTCGCCGACCTTCAGGACTTTGGACGTCGCCGGATGAGCCTGCCTGCGGACAAGCTGCAAAACCTGATCCGTTACCAGATGGGCGCGGCGATGGGCATGGCGCGGGGGCTGGGGGGCAAGGTGCGCCACCTCAAGCTGCACGGGGCGCTGTCCAACATGTCGGCCGAAGACGCCGGTCTGGCCCGCACCTGTTACGAGGCGGTGTTGTCGGTCGATCCGGACACCATCATCATGGTGCAGGCCACCACCGCGCAGGAACAGGTGGTGCGTGATCTGGGCTGTAACTGGGCCGGAGAGATTTTTGCCGACCGCGCCTATAACGATAACGGGACGCTGGTGGACCGCAGCCAGCCGGGCGCGGTGATCCATGACCCGGAACAGGCCGGGCAGCGTATCCTGAACATGGTGCAGGAAGGCGCGATCATCACGACAAGCGGCAAACGCATTGCGGCCTCTATCGATACGATCTGCCTGCACGGGGATACCCCCACGGCGGTGGCCATTGCCCATGCTGTCCGCGAAAGCCTGTTGTCGGGCGGGGTGTCGCTGGCCCGGCTTCAGGGGCGCAGGTAAGATGCTTGGGGGGGTTCGCATTATTGAGGTCGAAGGCCTGGGGCCTGGGCCGTTCGCGGCGATGTTGCTGGCCGATCTTGGGGCAGATGTCATTGTTGTGCATCGCAAGGGCGGCAGCGGGATGACCGAAAAGGCGCTGATCGACCGGGGTAAACGCTCGATCGTGCTGGATTTGAAGGATGCCGGTGACATTGCCATATTCCGCCAGCTTGTGACGCGGGCCGATGGGCTGATCGAAGGGTTCCGCCCCGGCGTGATGGAGCGGCTGGGGATTGGCCCGGATGATTGTCATGCGCTGAATCCGGCGTTGGTGTTCGGGCGCATGACCGGCTGGGGGCAGGATGGCCCGCTTGCCAGGGTGGCCGGGCATGACCTGAACTATATCGCCATGTCCGGGGCGCTTTGGTATGCGGGTGAAGCGGGCCAGCCGCCGCTGACGCCGCCGACGCTGGTGGGGGATATTGGCGGTGGGGCGATGTATCTGGCGGTGGGGATGCTGGCCGGTATCCTGCGCGCACGGGGTACGGGACAGGGTACAGTTGTTGATGCGGCGATCTATGACGGGTCGGCGCATATGATGAACCTGATCCTGACCATGCGTCAGGCCGGCATGTTCGCCACCGCGCGTGGCGGCAGTATTCTGGACGGGCCGCATTGGTGCCGCAGTTATCGCACGGCTGATGGCGGGTTCATGGCGGTGCAATGCCTTGAGCCGAAATTCTATGCGATCTTTATCGCCCTTCTGGGGCTGTCGGACGACCCCGGATTTTCACAACAGTTCGACCAATCCCGGTGGGCCACCCTTGGCGACCGCCTGACCGGGATATTCGCCGGTAAATCGCGTGACGACTGGTGCGCGCTGTTTTTGGGCACAGATGCCTGCGTTGCCCCGGTTCTTGACCCGTCACAGGCGATGGCCCACCCCCAGAACCTGGCCCGCGCCACCTGGAGCGACGCCGACGGCGTGTTACAGGCCGCCCCGGCCCCGCGGTTTTCAGGTGAACAGCGCCCATACCAACCCGCCCCGCGCCCGGAGCGTGACCAGCACCGCCAGGAAATCCTGGCCGAACTGGCGAAACCGCCGGGCGGGACGTGTTGATGACCCTTCGTCAGATGTCGAAGAACACCGTTTCGTCCTGGCCTTGCAGGTTGATATCGAACCGGTAAACCACTTTGCCGTCCTGCTCTGAACGGGTGGCGATCAGGGTCTGGCGGCGGCGTTCCCATTCAATCAGACTGATCACCGGATCGGCGGCATTGGCGGTTTCTTCGTCGGAAAAGTATATCCGCGTATTCAGCCCGATGTTGATACCGCGCGCGACGATCCACAGGTTGATATGCGGGGCCATCATCTGGCCGTTGCGCCCCATCATGGCCCCCGGTTTGACCGTATCAAAGCCCCATTCGCCGCTGTCGAAATCGGTGATCACCCGTCCCCAGCCGCGAAACCCGTCTTCGGTTTCGCCCGGATGTTCGGGATGCGCATAGACCCCGGCGGCATTGGCCTGCCATGTCTCAAGCATCACATCCTTGACCGGGCTGCCGGTGCCATCCATCACCAGCCCCTCGACGCGGATACGTTCGCCCGTGGCATTCGGCCCAGCAATGTCCCAGCCCAGTTCCTGATCGTAAATGCCAAACCCGGCCGCGCCGGGTGCCAGACCAATATGCACATACGGGCCCGCCGTCTGGGACGGGGTTTCTTTCAGGTAATTCAGTTTATGTACCATCAGTTTCCCTCCAGCCGGTTTTCAAACAAGGTGGACCTTCGCCCGCGCAGCACGATGTCGAACTTATAGGCAATGGTGTCCAGCGGGATGCTTGCGTTCATGTCCAGCAGGGCCACCAGTTGCTGAATCGCCTCTGGGTCGGGAACGGTGTTGACGATCGGGCACTTGGCAATCAGCGGATCGCCCTCAAAATAAAGCTGGGTGATCAGGCGCTGGGCAAAGCCGGTGCCAAATACCGACACGTGGATATGCGCGGGGCGCCAGTTGTTGACCCAGTTGCGCCACGGGTATGCGCCGGGCTTGATCGTGCGAAAAAAGTAATACCCGTCATCGTCCGTCAGGGTCCGCCCGCAGCCGCCAAAGTTCGGATCTACCGGGGCCAGATAGGTGTCTTTCTTGTGCCGATAGCGCCCGCCGGCGTTGGCCTGCCATATCTCGACCAATGTGTTTGGCACGGGGCGCGCGTTTTCGTCCAGCACACGGCCATGCACGATGATCCGCTCGCCGATCGGGGCTTGTCCGTCCTGGGCAAAGTTCAGGATAAGGTCATTGTCGATCGCATCGATGTCATCATGCCCGAACACCGGCCCGGTGATTTCGCTGGCTGAATTCTCAAGCGAGATCAGCGAATATTTAGGTGAGCGCGCGACAGACGTCTTATAGTCCGGGACTAGCGCCGGCGGTTGCCAGTTGCGGTCACGTTGATAAAATTCACCGGGTTTGGGCATTTGTCTGTCTCCTTTATGCGGTGTCTTGTGCGGCCGCCACTTCGGCGGCCTCTATCTCTGCGTATGTTTGACGGGCCAGTTTCAACGCCTGATTGGCGCGGGGCACCCCGGCATAGATCGCTACGTGCTGAAACGCCTCAAGCACGTCCTGTTTGCTGGCACCGGTGCGGGTGGTGGCGCGGATGTGCATCGGGATTTCGTCGAAATTACCCAACGCGGCCAGCAGGGCCAGTGTCAGCATTGAGCGTTCGCGGGGCGCGATCCCGTCGCTGGCCCACACATTGCCCCAGGCGGTTTCGGTAATCAGGGTCTGGAAGGGGTCGTCAAAGGCGGTTTTGGCGGCCTCGGCGCGGTCCACATGGGCATCCCCCAGCACATGCCGGCGTACCGCCATTCCCTTGTCAAAACGATTGGTCATATGTCCCCCCTGCTTTCCCTGTGCATCATCAATACGGCAACCCGACATAGTTCTGCGCCAGCACCGTCTGTGCGTGGCGGTTTTCGCGCAGGAATTCCAGTTCGGCGCGCTGCATCTTTTGGTCAAACCCGTTTTGTTCCGGGAACCGGTGCAGCAGGCCGGTCATCCACCAGCTGAACCTTTCGGCCTTCCAGATGCGCGACAGTGCCTTTTCTGAATAACGCTCGATGCCTTCGCTGTCGCCCTCTTCGAACATCTGCACCAGCGCGTGATACAGGTAATGGATGTCTGACGCGGCGGTGTTCAGCCCCTTGGCCCCGGTGGGCGGTACGATATGGGCGGCATCCCCGCACAGAAACAGGCGGCCCCAGCGCATTGGCTCGCTTACAAATGATCGCAGCGGGGCGATGGATTTCTCGATCGAGGGGCCGGTGACCAGCCGTTCGGCGGCCGCGCCGGGGATGCGGCGTTTCAGTTCATCCCAAAAGGCCGCGTCGCTCCAGTTGTCGGGGCTGTCGGACAGGGGGCACTGGATGTAATAGCGGCTGCGTGTCGCGCTGCGCATGGAACACAGGGCAAACCCGCGATCCGAGTTGCAATAGATCAGTTCATCACTGACCGGCGGGGTGTCTGACAGCACGCCCAGCCAGCCAAACGGATACACCTTTTCATAGTCGCGCCGCACGTTCGCCGGGATTGTCTGGCGGCTAACCCCGTGAAACCCGTCGCAGCCCGCAACATAGTCGCAATCCAGCCGGTGATCGGCCCCGTTTACCCGGTAGGTGACATAGGGCGCGTCGCTGTCGGCATCATGGATTTCGACATTTTCGGTGTTGAATACGATCTTGGCGCCCATTGCCTCGCGGGCATCGTAAAGGTCGCGGGTCAGTTCGGTCTGGCCATAGACCACCACGGGCGTGCCGGTCAGGTCCTTGAAATCAATGCCGAATTGTTCGTCGCCATAAGAAATGAGGGTGCCGTCATGGATCAGGCATTCGCGCTCCATCCGTTCGGCCACGCCGGCCTCGCGCATCAGATTGACAAACCCGACCTCAAGAATGCCGGCCCGGATGCGGCCCAGGACGTAATCGCGGGTCTTGCGTTCCAGAACCACCGTGTCGATGCCCTTGCGATGCAAAAGCTGTGACAACAACAGCCCGGACGGACCTCCGCCGATGATGACGACCTGTGTGCGCATATAAAATCCTCCTGTGTTCATATTGATCATGTAAAAATGTTATGTAAAATGAAAAATATTGCCAATTAGTTTCCGAAATTGGAAAGCATGATGATCGACCGCCGTATCAAATTCCGCCATATCCAGTGTTTTGTCGAAATTTGCAGAGAGCAAAGCCTGAAACGCGCGGCCCAGAAACTGTTTCTGACCCAACCGGCGATTTCCAAGACGCTGAAGGAATTGGAAGACATCGTCGGGGCGATTTTGCTGAACCGTAACCGCGCGGGTGTGACGCTTACCAAACAGGGAGAGGTGTTTTTGCATTTCGCGCAAATGTCGCTGGCATCGTTGCAACAGGGGCTGACGGGGATTGAACAGGTGGGCAGCCTTGGCAAGACGCGCCTTGCGGTGGGCGCGTTGCCATCGGTTGCCGCCCATCTGATGCCGGGTGTGGCAAGCGAATTTTCCTTGCTGGCCCCAACGTCCGAATTGCAGATCATGGACGGGCCGCACGGGTTTTTGATGGATCGGTTGCGGGTTGGCTTGCTGGATCTGGTGATTGGCCGGCTGGGGCAGCCGGACACCATGCAGGGCGTGTCCTTTGCCCAGCTTTACGAGGAAAAGATCGAATTCATCGTGCGGGCGGGTCACCCCCTTTTGGCGAACCCGGACCTAAAGCGGATCGGTGAATGGCAGGTGATCTATCCGCCGGTGGGGTCGGCGATTCGCCCGGCGGTCGAACGGTTTTTGATTGCCCGCGGGGTGGGTGACATCCCCAACCGGCTGGAAACCGTGTCAGGGGCGTTCGGGCGGGTTTACACACGGCGCTCGGATGCGGT
>DAOUPC010000230.1 GCA_030626365.1 Paracoccaceae bacterium | reverse complement strand
TGAGTAAATCGACCCAGACGCTAAATATTGATGCTGTTGACCGTTATCTGGCGGCAAACCTGCCCGGCTATCACGGGCCGCTTGAGGCGACCAAATTCGAGGTGGGGCAATCCAACCCGACCTATCTTCTGGAGACGCCCGCGCGCAATTATGTGCTGCGGCGTAAACCGCCCGGTGTGTTGCTGAAATCGGCCCATGCGGTCGAACGTGAATTTCGCGTACAATCAGCGCTGGCCGGAAGTGACGTGCCGGTGGCGGGTATGCATCTGCTGTGCGAAGACCCGCAGGTGATTGGGTCGCCCTTTTATATCATGGACCATGTGGTGGGGCGCAATTTCACCGACCCGACCATGAAAGGCGTCGATAATGCCACGCGCGGGGCGGTGATTGACGACATGAACCGGGTTCTGGCGGCACTGCATACGGTTGATATTGATGCGGTGGGGCTGGCCGATTATGGCCCGCCGGGCAATTACATCGAACGGCAGGTGGGGCGCTGGACCAAGCAGTATCGCGCCTCAGAGACCACCGCCGTGGCGCAGATGGATGCGCTGATTGCCGCGCTGGGGGCCAATATGCCGGCTGATGACGGGCAGCGCACGCTGGTGCATGGGGATTATCGCATCGACAACATGATGTTTCAGGCGGATGGCACCAGATGCCTGGCCGTGCTGGACTGGGAATTGTCGACCATTGGCCATCCGTTTGCCGATCTGGCGTCGGTTATCATGCAGTGGCAATTGCCGCCGGGTAACGAAGGGCGCGGGCTGGCCGGGGTGGATCGTGCATCGCTTGGCCTGCCCACCGACAAGGCGTTTATCGCGCAATATTGCGAGCGGCGCGGGTTACAGGGCATCGATAATTTCGGATATTTCCTATCGTTCAGCTTTTTCCGCATGGCGGCGATCATTCAGGGGGTGCTGAAACGCGCGCTGGACGGCAATGCGTCGAATCCCAAGCGCGCCCTGCAACTGGGCCAATACGTGCCGGTCTTTGCCGAACACGGGCTAAAGGCGCTGGACGGATAAGGTTTGTGGCCCGCTGACGTAACGTCAGACCAAAGCGCGCGAACCCGCCTTTGGTGTATGCCCCGGTTTTGCATGTGGCGCATGAATTGCAGGTTGCCGGGGCCGGTGACCGGGGTGGATCAGGCAGATAGAAGGTATAATTACTATACATATATCAGCATACTATAAGTGTTTGCTGAACCACACCTATTTACCCCGGTTTGTCAGTGGATCGGGGACAAATCGCGAAATGATCCCGGCAAGAAAATAACCCGGGCACTGATTGGCACGCTTGACTTTGCCGGTCGATATGCAAGGATTTTACCATACCCGGCCGAGCCTGACAAAAAGGGCGTGTCGGAAATGACTTTGGGAGAAAGTAACATGAAAATCAAAACCCTGTTCGGCCTGACGACTGCGCTGGCCCTGACCATCGGCGCATCCGCCGCCTTTGCGGAAAACATCAAGATCGCCTTTATCGACCCGCTGTCAGGCCCGTTTGCCACGACCGGCACCAATGGACTGGCCGAGTGGAATTTCGCAGCCGACCAACTGGTAAACCAGAAGGGTGGCGTTCTTGGCGGTACCAATTTTGAGATCGTATCGTTCGACAACAAGATGAGCGGCAAGGAATCGCTTGTTCAGTTGCAGGTCGCGATCGACCAAGGCATCCGCTATATTGCGCAGGGCAACTCCTCCGGTATTGCACACGCGATCACCGACGCGGTTAACAAGCATAACAAACGCAACCCCGACAACCGTGTTCTGTTCCTGAACTATTCGGCGGTTGATCCGGCGCTGACAAATGACAAGTGTAATTTCTGGCACTTCCGCTTTGATGCCAATGCTGACATCAAGATGGATGCGCTGACTGACGTGATGGCCGCCGATGCGAGCATGAAAAAGGTCTATCTGATCGGTCAGGACTATTCGTTCGGCAAGGCCGTAGCGGCCGCCGCTGTGGCCAACCTTGGCTCCAAGCGCCCCGATGTTGAGATCGTCGGAAACGAACTGCACCCGATCGGCAAGGTCAAGGATTTTACACCTTACGCCCGCAAGATCGTGGCATCAGGCGCGGACGCGGTGATCACCGGCAACTGGGGTTCGGACATGGTTGGTCTGGGCAAGGCGATCATGGAATCCGGGTTTGAGGGTCCTATCTATACCTATTACGCCGCTTCTAACGGGATCACCCGTACCTTTGGCGCGGCAGGTGTCGGCACCATCACGCAGGTTCTGCAAGGCAACACCAACCCCCCCGCATCCGAGCGCACCTCGGCCTATGTCGATGCATTCGAGGCCAAGTATCCTGACCATGACATCAGTCAGGCCCGGATCGCCAACGCGGTTGAAATGCTGGCAAAGGCAATCGATGCCGCCGGTACCGGTGATGATGTCGTAAAGGTTGCGCTGGCGCTGGAAGGCATGGAGCATGACAGCATTTGGGGCGGCAAGGTATTCATGCGCCCCTCGGATCATCAGGCTATCCAGGATGTCGATATCGCCGTGCAGTCAGATCAGAACATCCGTCACCCGCTGGACAATTCCGAATTTGGTCTGGTCACGCAAAGCACGGTTGTAATGGCTGGTATGGACAGCCCGACAACCTGCAAAATGAAGCGCCCGTAAAACAGGCGTAACAGGTGCCCGTCCCACAAAAGGTGGCGGGCACCTAACTTTGAGGCAATAACAACAATAACCTATCCGCAGGGAGAGAAGGCATGGACCTTATTCTCGTCAATATCATCGACGGGCTCGTTTACGGGCTGTTGCTATTCATGCTGTCCGCCGGTCTGACGCTGATTTTCTCGATGATGGGTGTGCTGAACTTTGCACATGCCAGTTTCTATATGCTGGGGGCCTATTTCGCCTATCAGATCAGTACCTATATGGGGTTCTGGATGGGCCTGCTGATTGCCCCGCTGATTGTCGGGGTGATGGGGGCCGGGATTGAACGCTATGGCCTGCGCCGGGTACATGCGTATGGCCATGTGCCGGAACTGATATTCACCTTCGGCCTTGCCCTGTTGATCGAGGAACTGGTTCAGTTCCTCTGGGGCAAGAACCAGATGGCCTATGAGGCCCCCGAGGTGCTGCAATTCGCGCTGTTTTCCATCGGTCAGAATTCGGTATCCGCCTATAAGATATTCATGATTTTCGTCTCGATGGCGATTTTCCTCGGGCTGCTTTACATCCTGACCCGCACCCGTGTCGGCATGGTTATTCAGGCGGCCCTCAAATATCCGCGCACGGTCGAGGCCCTGGGGCATAATGTGCCAATGGTGTTCATGGGCGTGTTTGGTGTTGGCACCGCACTGGCCGGGGTGGCCGGGGTGATTGCCGGACCACAACTGGGCACGTTTCCGGGCATGGCCGTTCTGCTGGGGTCGATCGTGTTCGTGACAATCGTCATTGGCGGGCTTGGGTCCCTTTGGGGGGCGCTGATTGCATCCCTGCTGATCGGGTGGATGACCACCTTTGCCGCCGCGTCTTCCTATAAATTCTCGAACATCCTTCTGGCGCTTGGGATGGAAGAACCAACCGACATGTCCAGCAGTATGCTGCGCGACCTGTGGACCCTGACGATGCCACAGATCGGGCCGATCCTGCCTTATATCCTGATGGTGCTGATCCTTGTGGTCCGCCCGCACGGTCTTCTTGGAAAGCGCGACGCATGAACGATACAGTACACAACGCAGCGGCCAACAAGCTGCCCGGTATAACCCCGCGCAACGCGGCCCCGTGGGTGTTGTCGACATTGTTCCTGGTGGTGATGCCGTTCATCTTTACCTCGAACAGCGCCATCACCATCATGAACCAGATGGCAATCACCATCATCTTTGCGCTGGCCTATAACATGCTGCTGGGGCAGGGCGGGATGCTGTCGTTTGGTCATGCGGTCTATATGGGCGTTGGCGGGTTCATGTGCATGCACATCATGAACATGGTCGAGAATTATTCACTGCCGCTGCCATTGCCGTTGCTGCCACTGTTCGGCGGCTTGTTCGGTCTGGGGTTGGCCACCATCGTCGGGTCCTTTTCCACACGCAATGCGGGCACGGTGTTTGCCATGATCAGCCTTGGCGTCGGGGAACTGATTGCCGCCTGTTCGATCATCATCGTCGCGTTCTTTGGCGGAGAAGAGGGCATACCGGGTGATCGCACCTATGGCCTGCCGTTCTTTGGCAACGAATTCCTGCACCCGATTGATGTTTATTACCTGATTGTCTTTTGGCTGATATTGTCGGCGTTGTTGATGTTCCTGTTTTCACGCACCCCCATCGGGCGAATGGCCAATGCGGTGCGCGACAACCCCGAGCGGGCCGAATTCCTTGGCTATTCCGCGCGTCGGGTACGTTATATTTCGTTCTGCGCCTCGGGGTTTTTCGCCGGGATCGCCGGGGGGCTGTTTGGCATCAACTATGAGATCCTGACCGAAGAAAACCTGAACCTTGGCCTGTCGGGGGCGATCCTGATGATCACCTTTCTGGGCGGTATCGGGTACTTTTTCGGACCTATCCTGGGGGCAATCGTGTTCACCCTGCTGCAAACCGTACTAAGCCTTGAGACAGAGCTTTGGCAGCTATATGTCGGCGCACTGTT
>DAOUPC010000043.1 GCA_030626365.1 Paracoccaceae bacterium | reverse complement strand
GATCCCCAACTAGGGTCAAGACCCCAAAAGCATCTGTTAAACGTCAAAGAGGCCCCCGAAACGGGGCCTCTTTTTTGTTCGATCATGGGCGGGCTTGTTTGATCAGGGCCGGAATTTACAGGGTCGGGGTTTACAGGCCTTTGGTGGGCCGCCGGTCAGGCAATTGGATATTGGCAACCTGTTCGGCAATCGGGTCGGTCGACAGGGGGTGGTTGTCGGGGCGGAACGCATCCGGGTCACGCAGGGCCTGCCATTCGCCGCCCATATAGACCTCGAGCCCTGAAAACTTGGCCTTATAGCTCATCTTGGCGCTGCCCGGCACCCAATAGCCCAGATAGACATACGGCAGCCCGCTTTCGCGGGCGATGTCGATATGGTCAAGGATCATGAAGGTGCCCAGCGAACTTGCGGGCCGGTCAGGGGCAAAGAAGGAATAGACCATGCTGATCCCGTCCCCCAGAACATCCGTCAGGCTGACCCCGATCAGCGCCCCCTGATCCGTAAGTTTACTACGGCTGGGGGCGCTGTATTCGATCACCCGGCTGCGTACCGGTGTTTCTTCGATCATCGCCGAAAATTCAAACACATCCATATCTGCCATGCCACCATCGGCGTGGCGCGTATCCAGATACGAGCGGAACAGGTTGTATTGTTCTTCGGTTGCCCAGGGCGACGTGGTTTGCCGGCGAATATCCCGGTTGCGCCGCATCACGCGCTTCTGGCTTTTGCTGGGGCGAAAATCGGCGACGTTGATGCGCGCCGAAAGACAGGCGGCACATTCGGCGCATGATGGCCGGTAAAGCACATTCTGCGAGCGGCGAAACCCCTGTTGTGACAGGCTGTTGTTCAGGCGCGCCGCGCTGTCGCCCTGAAGGGCGGTGAACAGCTTGCGTTCCATCCGGCCCGCCAGATAGGGGCAGGGCTGGGGGGCGGTCACATAGAATTGCGGTGCGATCGGCAGCGTGTGGCGCATGAGGGGTCCGTGGTTGTTCACCCGGATGATAGCAACCGATCCTTAGGCCGCCAAGGGGTTAGGGGCTGGATCGGGCAATCCACCCAGTCGCCAAACCGCAAAACGCTGTAAAGCCGTCAATTAGGGGTCAATTTTGCCAAAACATGGCCGGTTCACCTGTCGGGGGGGCATGCGCCAGGGGGCGGTGCCGCCTTTTGTCGGCTGGTTTTTCGCGCTGGCGATCATGGCCGGAACCCTCACTGTTTTGTTATACGAAAAACGGGTTGACCTTCCTGCGCTGGAAGCTGTTTTAAGATTGAAAAAGTCAGGAAACCTGATGGCTTCGGAGGCAGAAGGCAGTGAATACATTTGATAAAACCGCGAACCGGCGGAAATTTCTGATTGGCGGGGTGGCAACGGGGCTGGCTGGTCTGGCGATGCCGGGCATTTTGCGTGCGCAGCAGATTCAGCTTCCTGAACCGGAAGAAGAGGCCCCGGTGCGCCGGAACGTGTCCTCTTTTCGTGCTCAAAGCTGGCAGGATCATTTCGACAACCTTAACGGGGGGGCGATATTGTCTGATACGACGTCAAGAATGCTCCAATTCTGGTCGCAAGACGGAAGTGTCTATAAGGTCTATCCGACCAGCGTTCCCTTGTCCGACGACCTGACGCGGCTTGGTTATACCAAGATCATCCGAAAGGTGGACGGACCCAGTTGGGCCCCCACGCCATCAATGAAAAAGCGCAACCCTGAATGGCCGGATTTTGTCGGTCCGGGGCCGGATAACCCACTGGGAACACATGCACTTTACCTGTCGTGGCAATATTACCGAATTCACGGAACCAACGACACACGCAAGATCGGGCGTAAATCGTCCAACGGTTGCATCGGTTTATATAACGAACAAATTGCCGAACTATTTGCTCTGGCAAAAGTCGGGACACAGGTGAAACTAATCTGATAGGATGCGGTCAGTATCTGGCGGCCAACCTACTTAAGTAACGGACAAGGCAGGTAAGAATGAACAAGACGGTTGTTTACGGATTAGGGGCGGTTGCGGTTGCTGCAATCGCTGTGTTGGTACTGCAACCGGCGGATATATCCGGCCCGATGGGGCATTCGATGACGCCCCCTGACACAACATCAATTGCCCAGGGCGACCCGATCGCGACGGTCAAGGTGCCCGCCACCCTTTCGGCGGACGCCCAGATTGGCAAACGCGGTTTCGATGCCAAGTGCGCGCAGTGTCACGGCAAAAATGCGGCCGGTCAAAACGGTGTCGCGCCACCGCTGGTTCACAAGATTTACGAACCAAGCCACCATTCGGATGTGGCCTTTGCCCTGGCGGCCAAAAACGGCGTCCGGGCGCACCATTGGAAGTTCGGAAATATGCCGCCGGTCAAGGGGCTGACGGATTCTGATGTCAAATATATTGCCCGGTATGTGCGCGAACTTCAGAGGGAAAACGGTATCAACTGATGCGCGGCATTTCCCGTAAATATTTGAACCGGAAATATTTGTTTCAGGGCCTTTGTACGCCTGTTATTTTTGCGTTTTTTGTCCTTTTGTCTTTTTCCTACCCGGAAATTTCATACTTAGAATCAAACCCTTATGGCGCAGAGGCCGGACACAGCATGGATGCCCGCCACCCTGATCTTTCGCACCAGATTGATGGCCATTGTCATTCCGGTCTGGACTGTTCTGTTCAGGCCGTATTTTTGCCCGAACATGGCACCCGGCTGATTGTTGACGATCTTCGGCTGCCCTTTCGGCCCGGCGATCATACCATGGTCAGCCGACCTGTTTCTTTTGATCCACCGCCCCCGCGCGTCCTGTCCTGACAGATCATCGGCAACAGAAATCACGACATGTTAGGACGACAAGATGACCCCCAGAACAATTGTAATCAGTGCGATGTTAACAACCCTGCTGGCAACCACGGCCTTTGCGCATGGCAAGGCAACCGGCATCGTAAAGGAACGGATGGACGCCATGTCCGTCATGGGCAAGACCATGAAGGCACTGGCCCCGATGATGCGCGGCGAGGTGCCTTATGACGCCCAGGCGGTCCGGGACGGGGGCGCACAGATCGGTATTCACGCCGGGGACGCGCTGACGAAACGGTTTCCACACGGCACGGGCGGCAAACCGTCAGAAGCCAAAGACGCCATATGGGAAAACTGGGAAGAATTCGCCGCTTTGGCCGGGCAATTGCATACCTATTCCCAAGGGCTGGCGCTGGCGGCGGATAACGGTCTGATGATGGCGGGCGGGGCAAGTCCCGATAGCGCCACGATGATGGGCGGGTCGTCAACAATGATGGGCGCAAGTGCCCCGATGATGGCCGGCACCATGGGCCGCGAAGAACTGTCAGAAATGTCCGCGAATGGCGTTTTCACGATGCTTAGCCAGATATGTTCGGCCTGCCACACCAAGTTCCGGGCCGAGGCAAAGTGATCTGCGCCAGATATATCCGGATTTATATGGGCCTTGGTGCCGTTGCAATTTCGGGTGCTGCGGTGATTGGTGCATTGGTTGCCTGGCCAATCGGACGTGCGCCTGATGACATTGACCTGACTGGTGATGTCCGGCGTGGGGCCTATCTGGCGCGGGCGGGCGGGTGCATTGCGTGCCACACCAACTTTGAAAAAGGTGGTGCGCCGCTGGCCGGTGGTGCGCCGCTCAAAACCGATTTCGGGACGTTCTTTCCGCCCAACCTGACCACGGACCCGGTGCATGGCATCGGCGGTTGGAACGTTCAGGACTTTGCCAAGGCGGTTCGTCAGGGGGTGTCGCCAACCGGGCAGCCCTATTATCCGACGTTCACCTATCCGTTTTATGCCAACTTGACCGATCAGGACATCGCCGATCTGTGGGCCGCGTTTCAGACGGTTCCGCCCGTCAGCGAACCGGCCCCGGCGCATGACACCCCGTTTCCGTTCAATCAGCGATGGGGGTTGAAATTGTGGCGTGCGGCGTTTCTGGACAGGCCGCGCACAGACCCGGTGTACGGCAATGACGAACAGTGGAACCGGGGCCGTTTGCTGGTCGAAGGGGCGGCGCATTGTGCGGCCTGCCATACCGGGCGCAACTTTGCCGGGGCGCGGGTGTCCGATACGCAGCACTTTCAGGGTAACAACCGCCTGCCCGGTGGCGGAAAATCCCCGGCAATCGATTTTGAAACCTTGCGGGGGCGCGACTGGACCGTGGAAAACCTGGCCTATGCTTTGAAAACCGGCATCACGCCCTCTGGTGACGCACTTGGTGGGACCATGGGCGAGGTTGTTTTGCAAGGCACCCGGTTTCTGACGGACGAGGACCGCAAGGCAATGGCGGTTTATTTGATGGACGAGCATACCGGTGGATAACACTGGCGGATAACACTGGCGGATAATATCGGGGCGGGTGCCGCTGTTGGCCTGCCCGAGTTGCCTGCCCGAAGATGGAAAGAAAGACAGACATGAACATCTCAAGACGACACTTCATGGGGACTGCCGGGGCGGCAGGATTGCTTGCAACTGCCCCGTACCGTTTACGTGCCGCCGGCCCGGATGCGCAGATTCTGGCGGCGCAGGTGCAAAGCGTTCAACTTGCCCCGCCCAACTATCCCCAGACCGAAATTTGGGGCTATGGCGGGCAAATGCCCGGCCCGGAAATCCGGCTGATGCAGGGGCAAAGGGTGCGCCAGACGCTGAAAAACAACCTGCCACAGGCGACCTCGGTTCACTGGCATGGGATAAGAAACGACAATGCCATGGATGGTGTTGCCGGCCTGACCCAGGACGCCGTCGCGCCGGGGGGTGAATTTGACTATGACTTTGTGGTGCCCGATGCGGGAACCTATTGGTATCACGCGCATAACCGGTCTACCGAACAGGTCGCGCGTGGCCTTTACGGCGCGCTGATTGTCGAAGAGGCCACGCGCCCCGATGTGGACCGCGAAGAGGTTCTGGTGCTTGATGACTGGCTGCTGAACCCAAAAACGGCGCAGATTGACCCGGATTTTGCATCGCCGCATGACCGCAGCCATGCCGGGCGGCGCGGGAACTTTGTGGCAACCAACGGGCGCTTTGAACTGATGTTCCCGGTTGTGCGCCACGAACGGTTGCGCTTGCGGATCATCAACGCATCCAACGCGCGGATATTCGTTCTTTCCCTGTCCGGGCTTGAAGGTTGGGTTGTGGCATTGGATGGCATGCCCCTGCCTGCCCCCGATCCGGTTACAAAAGAATTCATCGTCGCGCCGGGGCAACGTGTTGACCTGATTGTCGATGTAACGGCTGAACCGGGCGATAGCGCCTATCTGGTGCGCCATGACAATAAAGATTCTTTCGCGCAGACCGTGTTTGCGGTCTCTGCCACAGGCAGTCGCGCCCGGCGGGGCACGCCGGATGCGTTACCGCCAAATCCCGATCAGGCCATTACCGGGCTTAAAGACGCACATCGCGCCCGGCTGAACATGGCCGGCGGGGCCATGGGAGGGTTGCAATCGGCCATTATGGACGAAAGTCAGGTGTCGTTTCGACAGATGGCGCAGGCCAATCAATTCTGGGCCTTCAACGGAACGGTCGGCATGACCGAAACACCGCTGCTTGAGGTTCCTCTGGGGCAAACCGTGCGTTTGGAAATTTTCAACGACACATCGTTCCCCCACGCGATGCACCTGCATGGGATGCATTTTCGCGAAATCATGCAGGATGGGGCGCTTGGGCCGCTGCGTGATACGCTGACGACATTTGCCGGCCAAACACACGAAATTGCCTTTATGGCAAACAACCCCGGCGACTGGCTTTTCCATTGTCATATGCTATCCCATGCGGATTCCGGTATGATGACATGGCTGAAGGTGGTCGCATGAAACGGTATGTGGTTCTGGTTTTTGTGGCAACGCTGGCCGTTGCTTTGGGCGGCTGGGTTCTGATTGCGCCGCATTGGGCACCGGCCCTTGCCGGAACTGACAATGCGGATCCGGTTGCGGACCCGGCTGTGGGGGCGGGGCTGTATCAGGAAAACTGTGCCTCGTGCCACGGGGACACGTTGCAGGGGCAAGCCAACTGGCAATCTCAGGGCGAAGACGGGCAATTACCGGCCCCGCCACATGACGAAACGGGCCATACGTGGCATCACGGTGACGGGCTTTTGTTTTCATACACCAAACTTGGCGGCAAAGCGGCGCTGGCCCAACAGGGCGTCGTTTTCAACAGCGGTATGCCGGGCTTTGCCGACCGGCTAAGCGATCAGCAGATATGGGACATTCTTGCCTATATCAAATCCACCTGGCCCGCCCGCCAACAAGAATTACAAGCAACACGCAGCGAGGCCGAGCGCCTTCAGAAGGATGCAAACCAATGAAAACCCGGATCGGGGCCATTCTGGCCATATGTCTTGCAACATTCCCACTGACCACCCTTGCCGAAGAGTTAAGTGAGGCAAGGATCAAAGAACTGGTATACGAGGCCATTCGCGAAAACCCCGATATCATCATGGAGGCGGTGGCCATCCTTCAGCAACGCGAAGATGCGGCGCAGGCATCGGCGACGCAATCGGTTCTGGGCGATCAGCGCACGGCACTGGAACGCGACCCCAACGCACCGGTTCTGGGCAATCCCGACGGCGATGTGACCGTTGTCGAATTTTTCGACTATAACTGCCCCTATTGCAAACGCGCCATGACCGAAGTGCAGGCGCTGCTTGCGGCGGATAAAAATGTCCGGGTGGTTTACCGCGAATGGCCAATCCTTGGCGAGGGGTCGGTCTTTGCCTCGCGCGCGGCACTGGCGGCGCGCGCACAGGGCAAATACGAGGCATTCCATTGGGCCCTGATGGGGGCAAAGGGGCGGGTTCAAGAGGCATCCGTGTTGCGCATCGCAAAGGATGTCGGGCTTGATATTGAACAGTTGCAGGCCGATATGCGCACACCCGAGGTCGAGGACCACCTGGCCAGATCCATGCAATTGGCCGAGGCGCTTGGGTTTAACGGCACCCCGTCATTCGTCATAGGCGAGGCATTGGTGCCGGGCTTTGTCGATCAGGCGCAATTGCAGGAAATCATTGACGAAAACCGCAAGGCAAAGTGATTATTCCCGCCTTTGCCTGCCGCCTGCCGCCCCTTCAGACCGACCGGCGCGCCGCGTGGCTGCCGCGTTCGCGGTAGGGCGTGGTGTCATAATGCGCCCGGTAACATTTTGAAAAATGGCTGGGCGAGGCAAAGCCACAGGCCAGCGCAACGTTGATCACGCTCATGTCGGTCTGCATCAGCAGGTTACGCGCCTTTTGCAGGCGCAGTTCCATATAATACCGCTTGGGTGAACGGTTCAGATAGCGGCGAAACAGGCGTTCCAGTTGGCGGGTGGACATGCCCACGTCACGGGCCAGAATCGAGGGGCTGATCGGTTCCTCGATGTTGATTTCCATCATCTGGATGACCTGACTCAGCTTGGGGTGACGCACGCCGATGCGGGTCGGCACAGAAAGGCGCTGGGTGTCCTGATCCGTGCGGATCGAGGAATAAATCATCTGGTCAGCCACCGCATTGGCCAGATCTTCGCCGTGTTCATCGGCGATCAGTTTCAACAGCAGATCGATCGAAGAGGTGCCCCCGGCGGTGGTCATCCGGCCCCCATCGATGACAAACACCGATTTTGTCAGCTCAATCTCTTCAAATTCCTCGGTAAAGCTGTCGGCATTTTCCCAGTGGATCGTCGCCTTTTTACCATCCAGAAGGCCGGCCTTGGCCAGCACATAGGCCCCGGTGCACAGGCCGGCAATCTTCAACCCCTGACGGGCCACGCGCCGGACCCAGCCCAACAGGCGTTTGCTGGTGGCCGCCTGCACATCAACCCCGGCGCAGATCAGGACCATGTCGTCACGATGCAAATCACCCAGATCCCCGTTCAGCGTGAACATCGTGCCAGCAGAGCAACTGACCAGATCGCCGCCTTCGCCCAGCAGGGTCCAGGAATAAAGCTGTTTGTTGCTCATCCGGTTGGCGATACGCAAACAGTCCAGTGCCGAAGCAAAAGACAGCATGGAAAACTGGTTCAGCAAGACAAACACAAACCGCTTTGGTTTGCTTGCATCGCTGTCCACTTCGATAATCTGAAGCCGCTCTTGCATGGCGCAAATGTCCTTAGATGGGTGGCCCGGACCGATTGCAATTCATCCCCGTGCCCCTGCACCTTGTTCACAGTTTTTAATTCCGTCAAGAGGTCCTGTATGGCAAGCCTGCGACACATGTGTATTTCTGATATGGTCACAGGCCTGCGGGCTTTGTATAGAAGCCTTTCGAAACCTCAGCGGAGATCATGGCAATGAGTGAGTGGCAAAAAGAAAACTGGCGCGCGTACCCGCGGGTTCAGATGCCCGATTATCCTGACGCGGCGGCATTGGCCAAGGTCGAAGCGACGCTGTCGAGCTATCCGTTGCTGGTCTTTGCCGGCGAAGCACGCCGCCTGACCAAGGCGCTGGGTGCGGCATCGCGGGGCGAGGCCTTTTTGTTGCAGGGCGGTGATTGCGCCGAAAGTTTCAGCCAGTTCAACTCGGATGGTATCCGCGACACGTTCAAGGTGATGTTGCAGATGGCGATGGTGCTGACCTATGGGGCCAAGGTGCCGGTGATCAAGGTGGGCCGCATGGCCGGCCAGTTCGCCAAACCCCGCAGTGCCCCGACCGAGGTGATCGACGGTGTTGAATTGCCCAGCTATCGCGGCGACATCATAAATGATCTGGAATTCACGCCCACGGCGCGCATTCCCGACCCGTCCAGGATGTTGCAGGCCTATACTCAGGCCGCCGCCACGCTGAACCTGATTCGTGCGTTTTCCACCGGTGGTTACGCCGATGTGAATCAGGTGCATTCGTGGACCTTGGGCTTTGTCGAGGGCGAAAAGGCCGAAAAATACCGCGTTCTGGCAGGCAGGATCAGCGACACGCTGGACTTTATGAAAGCCGCCGGCGTTGACAGTGACCGGGCGCACACGCTGCAATCGGTTGACTTTTACACCAGCCACGAAGGTTTGTTGCTGGAATATGAAGAGGCGCTGACACGGCTTGATTCGACCTCTGACAAATGGCTGGCCGGGTCCGGGCACCTGATCTGGATTGGCGATCGTACCCGCCAGCCGGACGGCGCGCATGTGGAATTCTGCCGGGGGGTTCTGAACCCGATTGGCCTGAAATGCGGGCCCAGCATGACATCAGAGGACCTGAAGGTGCTGATGAAAAAGCTGAACCCGGAAAACGAGGCCGGTCGCCTGACGCTGATCGCGCGGTTTGGGGCGGGCAATGTGGCTGAACACCTGCCGCGCCTGATCCAGACGGTCAAGGACGAGGGGGCCAATGTCCTGTGGGTCTGTGACCCGATGCATGGCAACACGATCAAATCCTCGACCGGGTTCAAGACGCGACCGTTTGATGCGGTCCTGCGCGAGGTGCGCGAATTCTTTGCGGTCCATGCGGCCGAAGGCACCGTGCCGGGGGGCGTTCATTTCGAAATGACCGGCCAGGACGTGACCGAATGCACCGGCGGCGTGCGCGCCGTGACCGACGAGGACCTTTCGGCACGCTATCACACCGCGTGCGACCCACGCCTGAACGCCAGCCAGTCACTGGAACTGGCGTTTCTGGTGGCCGAAGAACTGTCGACACTGCGCGAAACGCGTAAAAGCCGCGTGGCGGGGTAGGGGGAACCTCCACCCTTCACGCGCGCGCGCCATACGTTACCCCGTGCGTTACGTTATACCAGCCGCAAACGCGGCTGGTCACGGTCGTCAAGCGGGGCAGAAACCGGCGTGTTGCGGGTGCCGTTGACGGACCGCAAGGCGGATTTGGTCAGATCGAACCGTATTGGCGCGTGCCCGGACAGGCCACTGGCGTTATCGCAGATCAGCACCCCAAGCGCGCGATTGACATCGCCCAGGTCACTTTCCAGCGGCAGCAGGATCATCCGCGCCTCTACCGGGGTGCGTGCGCGCGCGGGCGTGCCGGTCAGGGTCAGTTCACCGACGGATGGTGTGTCGAACACATGTTCCAGAACCGCACTGATCTGTGATCGCGCCGGGGCCGTAAAGAACGTGGTCAGGGGCATGCCGCGCACCTCCATGCCCGCCAGATCGTTCAGGTGCTGGCCCGCCAGCCGGAACCGGGCAATGCCGGGGGCGATGCGTTCCAGAATAAAGGTGTACTCCAGAATGTTTTCCAACCCGCGCGGGTCGATCCGGGACCGGCGCGGCACCGCCATGCCGGTGCGTAACGCAGACCAGTATGCCTCGGCCTGGTGGATCGGAGACAGGGTTTTTCCACTGCGAAACCGGTTCATGGAAACAACGTTTTCCGTATCTGGCTGGCTGAAAAATCGGTTCATGGCGTTTTCTTTCTTTCGCGTATATCCGCCCATTCTGCATCTGTTCTGGCCCGCATTTGTTTTGGCCCGCATCTGTTCCGGCAAGATATCCCCGCCTGTTAGGACTAGCTTCAGAATGGTTACTCATGTGTTAATATGACATGAGTTATCATCAATTTGGAGCGTTTCCTTAATGATTGGTTAATCACGAGGCTGGCAGGCCAGGGTATAAGGCCCGGTTTGTCGTCCCGGTTTGCAAGGCTTGCGGGGCTTGCCCCCAAGGCCCGGATGGCATTAGGTGCGCGCACCCCCAGCCATATCAAAGGAACGGCACGGATGATCAAATCAATGACCGGTTTTGCCTCGGCCAGAGGAGAGTTGGCCCCCTGGAGCTGGGGATGGGAATTGCGGGCCGTCAATGGCAAGGGGCTGGATATGCGCCTGCGGGTGCCCGACTGGCTTGAGGGGCTTGAGGCCGCGTTGCGCACCGAGTTGGCCAAATCCGTGGCGCGCGGCAATATCACCCTGTCATTGCGGGTGGTGCGGGGCGACGATGCCGGGGCGATGGTGCTGAACCGGGGCACCATGGGGGCCGTTCTGGATGCGCTGGAAGTGGTCGAAACCGAGGCAATGGAACGCGGTCTGACGCTGGCCCCATCCAAGGCCAGCGATTTGCTGCCCCTGCGCGGGATGCTTGAAATCGGAATGGCCGAGGACGACACCGTACCGTTACTGGCGCAAATCAAATCGGAATTTGCCCCTTTGGTGCAGGCATTCGTGCAAATGCGCAGTGTCGAAGGCGCAGCACTGGCACAGGTGCTGGGTGAACAACTGGACCGGGTTGCGGCGCTGACCCACGAGGCGGCCACACTGGCCGAGGCCCGCAAATCTGTCGTGGCCGAAACCCTGAAGACCAACCTGGCACGGGTGCTGGACAATGCCGACGGGGCCGACCCGGACCGCGTGGCACAGGAACTGGCGCTGCTTGCCGTCAAGGCCGATGTCACCGAAGAAATCGACCGGCTGGGGGCGCATGTGACGGCGGCGCGCGACCTGCTGGCCAAGGGCGGCACGGTGGGGCGCAAGCTCGATTTTCTGATGCAGGAATTCAACCGCGAGGCCAACACATTGTGTTCCAAGGCGCAATCAAGCGATCTGACGACTGTGGGGCTGGAACTCAAGGCGGTCATAGACCAGATGCGCGAACAGGTTCAGAACGTCGAATAACGGGCGGATAACGCGGATAATAAAGGGAAAATACCAATGGCAGACCGGCGCGGCCTTTTGATCATCCTTTCCTCGCCATCGGGCGCGGGAAAATCCACCCTTGCGCGGCGCTTGCGTGACTAGGACAGCAGTATCGTCTTTTCGGTCAGCGCCACCACCCGCGCACCCCGCAAGGGCGAGGTGGACGGCAAAGATTACCATTTCACCAGCGAGACAGATTTCAAGACACAGGTGATCGGCGAAGGCATGTTGGAACATGCCCACGTGTTCGGCAATTTCTACGGCAGTCCGCGCGCGCCGGTACAGGTGGCAATCGATACCGGGCAGGATGTGCTGTTTGATATCGACTGGCAGGGGGCGCAACAGATCCGCAATTCGGCGCTGGGGCCACATACCTTGTCGATTTTTCTTTTGCCGCCCTCGATCCCCGAACTGCGCCGCCGTCTGGAAAGCCGGGGACAGGACGACGCCGAGACAATCACCCGGCGGATGCAAAAAAGCTGGGATGAGATAAGCCATTGGGGCGGGTATGATTATGTGCTGGTCAATGATGATCTGGACGCCACCGAGGCGCACCTGAAAACCATCATATCGGCCACCCGCCTGCGCCGCATCCAACAGCCGGACCTGACCCGGCATGTGCGCACCCTGCAGGACGAATTCGAGGAACAGTCATGACATTATACGCACTGGACGGGGCCGCACCCCAGCTGGACGCCGACACATGGGTCGCCCCGGACGCCAATCTGATCGGCAAGGTGGTGATGGAGCCGGGATCTTCGGTCTGGTTCGGCTGTACGATCCGGGCAGACCACGAAGAGATACGCATCGGTGCCGGCAGCAATGTGCAGGAAGACTGTGTCATGCACATCGACCTTGGTTATCCGCTGCGCATCGGGCGCAATTGCACGATTGGCCACAAGGTGATCCTGCATGGGTGCAGCGTGGGGGATAATTCGCTGGTTGGCATGGGGGCGGTTGTGCTGAATGGCGCAAAGATCGGCAATAACTGCCTGATCGGGGCCGGGGCGCTG
>DAOUPC010000076.1 GCA_030626365.1 Paracoccaceae bacterium | reverse complement strand
CTTCGCGCCAAATTCATCTAGCACAAGGTCAATTTCCGTCCATGATTGAGGGGAAAGTCGTTGGGCTATTTCTTTCTTGAAAGTCGCTCTATCTGAAGGTGTAAGTGCCATACGAGCACTCTACCAAAATCAAATTTTCAAGGCAATGGAGCGGGTAACGGGAATTGAACCCGTAACTAAAGCTTGGGAAGCTGCCGTGATACCTTTTCACCATACCCGCCGCGCTGATACGGATACCACCGGCAAGTACCCGCATTCAAGCCCCATTAACCCGTCAAACCCGAAGGATGCTGTTTTCCCGCCATCTTGGCGGTCTGGCACGCCTGAAAATGGGGCAACCATTGACGGGGCGTGTCAAACCGCTGATATTTTGGGGAAACAATGCCGGTGGTGCCGGGGCCAATGGGGCCTGATCCTGACTGATGACGCCAACACCATAACCGTACGGAGCATATCATGATCCCGCCTGAACAGTTGGCCCGTTGGCAAAGTGCGCTGCCTTTCTGGATGTCGTTCCTTTTGGTGCCTCTGGTATGGTTTGGCGCGTTGCAAGGGGGCTGGTGGGTTTTGCTGGTGCCGCTGGTGACCTGGTATCTGTTTGCCGCACTGGATGGGCTTTTTGGTCTGAACCTGGAAAACGCCGACCCGCAAACGCCCGAGGGTGACCTGTTTTGGTATCGCACCCTGACGACAATCTGGGTTCCGGTGCAGTTCTTTACGCTGTTCGGGCTGATCTGGTACGCGACCCACACCGACCATCTGTCCCTGCTGGCCAAGCTGGGGTCGTTCTTTGGCGTTGGTGTCATCACCGGCTCTGTCGGTATAAATTACAGTCACGAACTGATGCACCAAAAGGGGCGCGGGGAACGCCTGTTGGGGGATATCCTGTTGGCTATGGTGCTTTATTCGCATTTCAGGTCGGAACACCTGATGGTGCATCACCGCTATGTTGCCACCCCGCGCGACCCGGTGACGGCGCGTTTCAACGAAGGGTTCTTTCGTTTTTACCCACGGGTCCTGCGGGAAAGCCTGGAATCATCCTTTCGGGCCGAGGCCAGTATGCTGGCCCGCAAAGACCTGCCGTGGAGCGACCTTTCCAACCCGTTCTTTCGCTATTGGGCCTTGCAGGGGACAATGCTGATTCTGGCCGTTATTTTGGGTGGGGCTGCCGGGTTGGGGCTGTTTTTGTTGCAGGCCGGGGTGGCAATCTGGCAGTTGGAGCTTGTCAATTATGTCGAACATTACGGGCTGACCCGCAAACATCTGGGCGATGGGAAATACGAACATGTAATGCCGCACCATTCATGGAATGCGGCGCACAAGGTGTCGAACTGGTTGTTGATCAACCTGCAACGCCACTCTGACCATCATTACAAACCTGATCGCCGCTTTCCTTTGTTGCAAAACCATACCCGTGCGGATGCGCCGCAACTGCCGTTTGGCTATCCGGTGATGACCGTGGCGGCGATGATCCCGCCACTGTGGCGACGGGTGATGAACCCGCGTGTGCGCGCCTGGCGGGCGGCCTATTACCCGGAAATCATCGACTGGAAACCCTATAACAAGGCGTCGAATCCGGCCCCGAAGTAGCCCGTTGATCTTTGCCCCCCAGAGGCGCAGGTTCCCGGCATGGTCAAATCCCTAACATCACACCGACCGGGGCTTGCCGTTGCCCTTAGGCTGGCGGCGGTTTTCTGTTTCTCGCTTATGGCGGCGCTGATCAAGGCCACATCGGGTGATGTTCCGCCGGGCGAAGCGGTGTTTTTCCGGTCCTTCTTTGCCATCCCTGTCATTCTGGTCTGGCTGGCAATGCGGGGCCAATTGCGCCACGGGTTGATTGCGAAAAACCCCATGGGCCATGTCTCGCGCGGGGTTCTGGGCACATTGGCCATGGGCATGACATTTGCCGGGCTTGGCATGTTGCCGCTGCCCGAGGTGACGGCCATCGGTTATGCCACGCCGATCTTTACCGTCATTCTCGCGGCACTGATGCTGGGGGAGCGCATCCGTCTGGTACGCATTTCCGCCGTCCTGCTGGGGTTGGTTGGCGTGCTGATCATGGTGTGGCCCCGCCTAAGCGGTGGTGTTTCGATGCAGGATACGGCCACGTTCGGGGCGATTCTGATTTTGCTGGCGACGATGGCCCGTGCGATGGTGCAGATACACATCCGCAAGCTGGTACAGACCGAACACACGGCGGCAATCGTGTTTTACTTTTCGGCCACCGCGACGGTTTTGTCGCTGCTATCACTGCCGTTCGGCTGGGTGGTGCCACCAGCGAACATCGTGCTGTTGCTGGTTCTGTCCGGCGTGCTGGGCGGGGTGGCGCAAATCCTTGTTACGTCATCCTTCCGGTTCGGGGCCGCGTCAATGCTGGCCCCGGTTGATTATGCCTCGATGTTGTTTGCCATCCTGATTGGTTATGTCTGGTTCGGCGAATTGCCCACGCTGGTCATGCTGATCGGTGCGGCATTGGTGATTGCCGGCAATGTTATGGTGATCTGGCGCGAACGCCAACTGGGCCTGGAACGGGATCGTGGCCCCAAAAGTTAGCGCGCCCCTGCCGCTTTATTTAGACAGATCAAGCAGTGATTGGTGATACCGGGTCAACCGGGCAAAATGCGCCGCCATCGCGCGGGCGATCTCGGGTGAATTTTTTACGGTCAGGTAATGGCCTATTATGTCCGCGTAATGTTTGGCCTGCCGGACAAGCCTTAGCTGGGGGTCTTTTCGTTCTTCGATTTCGCGGTCCTGAATGACCTGAACGATCTTTGGTTCAGGCAGATCGACAGGATGATCGGGGGGCGGTAAAAGCTTGCCGTTCATCAGTTGCGATTGCGGATCGTGAAGGTGAAACAGCGTCGATTCAAGATTGTTAAGCTGCGATTTTTCGGCCACCGGAAAGGCCCAGACAAAGGCGACCTCCCACACGTCGACCTGCCTGTTGGCAATCACGTCCGAGCGGGCCGAGGTCAGGTGCCGTTGTACCCGCGCCCTGATCCCATCGGTTGACTGGCCCACATAGACCGGCACATTGTCCAGATCACACAGCACGTAAACCCCGATCTGATTGGTCAGTCGCGCGACCGCATTTTTGCGGTATTCTATGTGCGGCGCTATCATCCGGGGTGGGACGCTTGCGGATCACGAACCATTTCTGACACCAATGGTTCGATTATGTGCCGCGTCAGATACCGCACCACGGGCACCACCACGCCATCCCCGGTCAGGTGATACGCCTCGTTGTATTTAATCGGGAGTTTGTAGCTGTCGGGCAGCCCCATCAGCCGGGCGGTTTCGCGCGCCGACATCAGGCGTGATCGTATGTGTGCCCCGTCAACCACCATGACCAACTGCCGTGAAGACCCCCCGGCAGGCGTGCGCAGGCACCCGGCAACATTATCAAACCGGATTTCGGCGCGCTGCACCTTGATGCCGTGTTCCTTGCGGGTGCGTTTATAGATCGTTCCGGCCATTGGCAGGCGGGCCATCTGGGCGGTTTCGACCTTGGCCAGGTTTACCTCGCTCATCATGGATAGCAGGCCGGTGGTTTCCTGGCTGGTATGCCAGCGCACGGATGTGGGGGCCTCTTCGATGATATCGGCAAGGTCGGTTGACCTTTTGGTTGGGGTTTTCAGCCCCCACCACAGCCAGTCGCGTTTCAGGTCAGCCGGCAACCTGTCAACCGCGTTGCAAATTGCCCGTGTGTGCCACGGGGCCTGTGGGCCATCGCGCAGCATACCACTGGCCGGTTTCATGCCACGCCTGATCGCAATAATGAAAAGCCGGGGCCGTGACTGGGGTACGAAATGGGCGGCATCAATGACCATTGCGCCGCTTTGATACCCCAGCTTGCGCAGCGCCCGGATGATCGCAACAAAGTCCTGACCGCCATGTGACGTCAACGTCCCCAGCACGTTTTCCAGAACGATAACACCCGGTCCGCGCCCGTGGTGTTGCAACTCCTGCATCAGGGTGATGAACGGCCAGAACGTGCCAGACCGATTGCCCCCAAGGCCAGCGCCACCACCGGCCAGCGACAGATCCTGACAGGGAAAAGAGGCCCACGCCAGATTGGCCTTTGCCGGTATGTCGTCGGTCGAAATGTTTCTGATATCGTCAATGACAAGGTGGGCAGCACCCCAGTTCTGCGCATAGGTCTGCCCCTTCTTTTTGTCAAAATCATTTGCCAGAACGCATGTCCACTTTGGCCCAAGCCCGGCCCGTGCCATGCCCCCACCGGCAAAAAATTCCAAGAATGTTGGCATATTGCGCCCAACCCTGTCGGCTAACATCATTTGCGCCACACTACAGTCTGGGTGAAACGTTTCAAGAACATGTTGCAGGCAAGGTGGGTGTTTTCGGCCCGTTACGTCCCGGAAAGCATAGTGAAACGGGCTTGCGGATGGTGGTGCAATGGTTACCACTTTACCGCACCAGATCCCGCAGCACCGAAAGGCAGAAAACACATGCGTACCTTTGGAAAATGGCTGGGCCGCCTGTTACTGGCCCTGATTTTGGCTGCTGCGGTCATTGGTTTGTGGAAACGCGAAGAGATCACGCGCCTTTTGGCCGTTAATTCCCTGTTTTCGGCGGAAAAGATCGTGCGTAACTTTTCGCATATGGATGCGGCGTTTCTGACCGCGCCGGTCAGTCGGGGGGACGGGCCCACCAGCCCCCTGGCGCACGGCGATGCCTATACCCTGCCGCCTGGAACGGATGGCTGGATCAAGACGCGCGCGGTCACGTCGTTACTGGTGATGAAGGATGGCAAAATCCGGCACGAGGAATACTTTCTTGGCACCACGGCTGATGACCGGCGCATTTCGTGGTCGGTTGCCAAAGGTTACCTTTCGGCGTTGTTCGGTGTGCTGATGGCCGAAGGGGTGATTGATTCGCTGGATGATCCGGTGGTCAAATACGCGCCTAAACTAAAGGGTAGCGCCTATGAGACGGCCAGCATTCGCAATGTGCTGAACATGGCCAGCGGCGTCACCTTTGACGAGGATTATCTGGATTTCAATTCGGACATCAACCGCATGGGCCGGGTGCTGGCCCTTGGTGGTGCGCTGGATGACTTTTCCGCCGGGCTAAGCGAAAGCTTCGCCACCCCCGGTGAGACATGGCAATATGTTTCGATCGACACGCATGTGATCAGCATGGTGATCCGTGGGGCCACCGGGCGCGATGTGCCGGGGCTTTTGGCGGAAAAGATCCTGTCGCCTTTGGGGTTGGAGCAGGATGGCTATTACGTGACAGACGGCGCTGGCGTGGCATTTGTGCTGGGTGGGCTGAACTTTACCACCCGTGATTTTGCGCGTTTCGGGCAGATGATCCTGCAAAACGGTGAATATGGCGGGGTGCGGGTTGTGCCGGCGGACTGGATCGCCCAATCAACGGTGGCCTCGGCCCCGACGGCCCCCGGCAAGATCGGCTATGGCTTTCAATGGTGGATTCCCAAGGACGCGCATAAGGGCGAATTTCTGGCCCGTGGCGTTTATGGGCAGTACATCTATTTCGACCAGTCACGCGGCGTGCTGATCACCACCACTGGCGCGGATAAACTGTTCCGCGAACCGGGCGTCAGCGACATAAATGTGGAAATGTTCCGCATAATTGCACAAAATATGTAGGGTATGATGATGGAACCTGATGATCCGGTAAATGTTCTGGGTGGCGCGCTTGCTGCCTGTTCGACCAACCCGCTGACCGGGTTTTTCCGTGATGGCCACTGCAACACCTGCGAGGGCGATCAGGGCAGCCATACGGTTTGCGCCGTCATGACGGACGAATTTCTGGCCTACTCGAAATACGTCGGCAATGACCTTAGCACCCCGCACCCGGAATTTGGTTTTGCCGGGTTGAAGGCCGGGGACCACTGGTGCCTGTGTGCCGCGCGGTTTCTTCAGGCCCATGACGAAGGTTGCGCGCCGCTGGTCAATCTGGCCGCAACCCATACGCGGGCCTTGGAAATCGTGCCGCTGGATGTGCTAAAGGCAAACCAGTTGATGGCGCATTAGGGTCAACCAGTGACCCGCCCTTCGGTGTCGGACATGTCAAACCCCAGATGCTTGGCGACGGTAAAGATGTCCTTGTCGCCACGCCCGCACATGTTCATGCAAATCAGGTGATCGGCGGGCAGGTCCGGTGCGATCTTCATCACATGGGCCAGTGCATGGCTGGGCTCCAGTGCCGGAATGATGCCTTCTAATTCGCAACTTAGTTGAAAGGCCTCAAGCGCCTCTTTGTCGGTGATCGCCACATATTTGGCGCGCCCAATTTCATGCAGCCAGGAATGTTCTGGGCCAATTCCGGGGTAATCCAGCCCGGCGGAAATTGAATAACCTTCCAATATCTGCCCGTCGTCATCCTGCAACAGATAGGTGCGGTTGCCGTGCAGCACGCCGGGGCGGCCCCCGGTCAGGGATGCGCAATGCTCCATCTTGGCATTCACGCCTTTGCCGCCGGCCTCGACCCCGATGATGTTGACGTCCTTGTCGTCAAGGAACGGGAAAAACAGGCCCATCGCGTTTGACCCGCCACCAATGGCGGCAATCAGCGTGTCGGGCAGGCGGCCTTCGGCGGCCAGCATCTGTTCCTTGGCCTCTTTGCCGATGATCGACTGAAAATCGCGGACCATCGCCGGATAGGGGTGCGGCCCGGCCACTGTGCCGATGCAATAGAACGTGTCATGCACGTTGGTCACCCAATCGCGCAGCGCGTCGTTCATCGCGTCCTTAAGGGTGCCGCGCCCGGACGTGACCGGGATGACCTCGGCCCCCAAAAGGCGCATACGGAAAACATTGGGTGACTGACGTTTAACATCATGCGCGCCCATGTAGACCACGCATTTCAGCCCGAATTTGGCACAAACGGTGGCGGTGGCCACGCCGTGCTGGCCGGCACCGGTTTCGGCAATGATCCGGGTTTTTCCCATGCGGCGTGCCAGAATGATCTGGCCCAGCACATTGTTGATCTTGTGTGCGCCGGTATGGTTCAGTTCATCCCGCTTGAGGTAAATCTTGGCACCACCCAGGTGCTGGGTCAGGCGTTCGGCATAATAAAGCGGGCTGGGGCGGCCCACATAATTTGTCCACAGGTCATTCATTTCGTCCCAAAAGACCTGATCCGTCTTGGCCTTTTCATACTCTTCTTCCAGGCTAAGGATCAGCGGCATCAGGGTTTCAGAGACAAACCGCCCGCCAAAAATGCCAAACCGGCCGTTTTCATCAGGGCCGGACATGAAAGAGTTGAAAAGATCGGTCATTTGGGGTGCCTATCGGTCATGGGTGACGCGATTGTGGATATGGGACGTGGGCACATATTGCCAGCCCAAACCGTTTACCCCTGTCATAGACAGATCAGTTTCCGATATCCCCCGCCAGGCGTTCAAACGGGTCACCAGACAGTTTCTCTGGTATCTCATCGGGATGTTCAAAGTCAGGCAGGTAAAGCCCGTTTGTCCAACGCTCGGGCAGATACCCGGCCCAGGATGTCAGGCGGGCCGAGGTGCGCGCGGCATTTGAACGAAGCTGTTCGGCCCCTTGCGGGTTACGCCGCATAAACCAGTTGTACCCGCCCAGAACCAGTTCGGCGGCACGGTCATGCCCAAGGGTCAGGTAGCTGATCACGACAAGGATCAGCCCTGAAATGGCCAGAACCGGGATCAGCCACGGCATGGTCACGATAATGATGGCCAAAAGCAGCATCGCCATGTGCCGGGGGGTGGCCTGATAAGACAGGATTGCCGTTCGCACCTTTGCCCATGTGTTCCGCGCCATGCGCCGGGGTGCGGCAGTCAGGCGACCAACAAGCGATTTTATCGCGTGCTGTGTGGTGCCCGTGTGCTTTGCGTCACCCGTGTGCCCGTCCTTGTGCCTGTGCGTTGTCGGGCTGTGGGTCGGTGCGTGGGGTGGGCTGCTGGCCTCGGTTTCAAGCAGTTTGCGCACAACATCCTCTGGGGTGCTGTCGTGCGTCTGGCTTTGTGCCGGGGTGTCAATTTCTGCGTCTTGATCGAACTTGTTTGTCATCTGGCCACTCTTATAACAAAACTGCCGGGCAGGGGTGTAGGGCCTGCCCGCTAACACTGTTTGCAAGAGATCAGTGAAAACCGGGCTGAATTGTGGCAAGGCCTGATTTGCTCCCGGAACCGGCGGGAAGGCGCCGATTTTTGTCAGGCCCCGACCGCGGTGCAAAATGCCTGAATTCTGGCGGCATCCTTGATGCCCGGCGCGCGGTCCACCCCCGAGGATACATCGACCTGGCTTGCCCCGGTCAGCCGTATTGCCTCGGCAACATTGTCCGGGGTCAGCCCACCGGCCAGCATCCATGGCACCGGCCAACGCCGCCCGGAAATCAAACGCCAGTCAAACGCCAACCCGTTACCGCCCGGCAACCTGGCCCCCACAGGGGGCTTGGCATCAACCAGAACCTGATCGGCAACGCGCAGATATTCGCCCAGAACGGGCAAATCGCCCTCGTCCGCCACGCCAACCGCCTTCATTACCGGCAACCCATAGCGGTCCTGAACCTCGGCCACCCGTTCGGGGGATTCTGACCCGTGCAGTTGCAACATGTCCAGCGGCACGGCGTCTATCAGGTGGTCCAGTGCCGCATTATCCGCGTTTACCGTCAGGGCCACCTTGCAGATACCCATGGGCACCGAGGCGGCCAATATGGCGGCATCCTGCACGGCAAGGTGGCGGGGGGATTTGGGGAAGAATACGAAACCGACGTATGACGCCCCTGCGCGGACTGCCGCCGAAATATCGCCGGATTTGGTCAACCCACAGATCTTTATCCGGGTTTGTGTGCCCATTTTGCTGCCCATGGCGGCCTTAGCCTGCCTCGTCCAGGATGGCCAGAATGTCGTCTTTTCCCTGATGCTTTTCGCCCTTGAGCCGGGTTACTTCGCGGGTCAGCGTGCGCACTTCGTGTGCCTTCTGCCCTGCGTCACGACGCAGTTTGTATTCGCGCAGCCATTCCCAGAAAAACCCGATGATCAACCCGGCGGCGATTCCGATCAGAACCACCACAAACAGCGGCAGGGCAATGCCGGGATTGAAGCCAACCAAATCAGCCAGGCCATCCGGCATCAGTTTCAGGGTCACCAATCCACGATTGGCCAGCGACACCGAGATCAGGATAATCCCCAATGTCCCCAGAAAGGCATAGCGAACATAACGCATCTGATTATTTTCCGTTCAAGCGATCCCGCAGCAGTTTGCCGGTCTTGAAGAACGGCACATGCTTTTCCTCTACATGCACCGTTTCGCCTGTCCTGGGGTTGCGACCAACCCGCGCATCGCGCTTTTTCACCGAAAACGCCCCAAACCCGCGCAATTCGACGCGGTCGCCGCGTGACATGGCCCCGGTAACCTCTTCGAACACAGTGTTTACGATCCGCTCGACGTCGCGCTGGTAAAGATGTGGATTTTCATCGGCGATTTTCTGTATCAGTTCAGATCGGATCATCGACTGGTTTCCTCTCATGGGTTTTTGCGCAGAATGTTTAATTAATTAATTAATACTATAGGAACAATTAATCAGTTCGGAAACAAGGACTCTTGGAATATTTGCCGAATTATCAGTCTCTTGGGGCTTTTACGGGCGTAGTTCATTCGTTCACTAATAAGTTAACGGCCTTCATGTGTGGCGAATCCCGATACGTAATGTCGTGATACGTGCCCTGATTCGGTACGCACATTGTGGTCCCGGATCATCCCTGTTGCGCGTTTTGGCGCATAAAAAAGCCCCGCAACCATTTGGCTGCGGGGCTTTTTAATATCATATCGATAGGGTGTTTATTCGTCGTCGCCTTTCAGCGCGGCACCCAGGATATCGCCCAGCGATGCGCCCGAGTCCGAGCTGCCATACTGTTCGACGGCTTCTTTCTCTTCTGCGATCTCGCGGGCTTTGATCGACAGACCCAGACGACGGGTCTTGCTGTCCACGTTGGTCACGCGCACATCGATTTTGTTGCCGATGCTGAACCGCTCGGGGCGCTGTTCGGAACGATCACGTGACAGGTCAGAGCGACGGATGAAGGATTTCATGCCCTCATACGTGACTTCGACGCCGCCTTCTTCGATCGAGGTCACCTCGACGGTGATGATCGAACCGCGCTTGACGCCACCAATGGCCTCGGCAAACTTGTCGCCGCCCAGGGCCTTGACCGATAGAGAGATACGCTCTTTGTCGGTATCGACCTCGGATACAACCGCCTGAACGACATCGCCCTTGCGATAGTTCTGGATCGCATCTTCGCCACGTTCGTCCCAGCTGAGGTCCGAAAGGTGAACCATGCCGTCGATGTCGCCTTCGAGGCCAACAAACAGACCGAATTCGGTGATGTTCTTAACTTCACCTTCAACCTCAGTACCGGCAGGGTGTGCCTCAG
>DAOUPC010000020.1 GCA_030626365.1 Paracoccaceae bacterium | reverse complement strand
TTCAGGATGCGGCGTTGGACGCCGAGATACTGGCCCGGTTCCGAACCACCTGGGAAGGGGTCATTGACGGGCAATATGCGCTGTGGCTGACCTATCCCACCGGGGCGCTGGCCTATATCATCCTGACTGATCAGTTTTCGCGCAACATGTTCCGCGATGACCCCAGGGCGTTCGCGTCAGACCGCATTGCACTGTCGGCCGCAAAGGCGGCGGTGGACAAGGGCTGGGACATGCGTGTCGACGAACCGGCCCGGCAGTTCTTTTACATGCCGCTGATGCATTCGGAAAACCTGTGTGATCAGGAACGCTGTGTGCGCCTGATGTGCCAGCGATCCAGGGGCAACCTGCTGGATGCGCGCGCCCACCGCGAGGTGATCCGCCTGTTTGGCCGTTTCCCGTTCCGCAACAAGGTGCTAAGCCGCGCCGCAACCAACCCCGAGGCAGATTATGTCCTGGCGGGCGGTTATGGCCAGACGGTGCGCCAGCTTCAGGCGGTTGGCTGACCGCCTAGCTTTTGGGCGGCGCAGAACAGTTGCGGATATCATGGATACCCTGCGTCAGCCTGTCGGCGGCGGTGTCAATCGCGTGATCCATCAGCCGGGCCGGGGCCTGTGACAAATCGCTGACCGCCCCAAGCGCGCCGTTCACTTGGGTTTCCATCTTTTGTACGCGCGTCTCGATGCGCGCCAGATTGGCGGGGCGTACCCCTTCTGTTTGTTCCGCTATCCGGGCCAGATCGCCTCGTAATGCGGCCAGTTCATTTGTGACCGCCTGAATGTCGTCGCGCAGCGGTTGAACAGTTATCAGGTTCCGGGCAAATTGCGATGACAGCGCATCAGCCTTGTTCGTCACCTTCCAAGCCAGAAACAGACACAGGACAAGCAGGATCAGGGTCGCGTTTATCATGGCGATGGCCAGATCCTTTAGGGTCTTCAGCATTCTTGAACCTCGCGGAAATCTTACTGTGAAATTGTTGTCGTGTGCGCAATCAGGGCCTGTTGCGCGCGGCTGTTATGTGTGTCCGTCCTAGCGTCAATGGTCTGAATTGTATAGAATGGGCGGGCGATGGTGTGCGCCGATATGCCGGGCAGAATGGTTATTGAAGCAATCACAAAAGTAGTTTAACGGTAAACTAGTTTTTTAAACCGCCTGTGGCGAGGGAATGACATGACCGCAAAATCCTTTGATCTGATCGTAATCGGTGCCGGGCCGGGTGGCTATGTCGCGGCCATTCGTGGTGCGCAACTGGGCCTTAAGGTCGCGATTGTTGAACGCGAACATCTGGGCGGTATCTGCCTGAACTGGGGCTGCATTCCGACCAAGGCACTGCTGCGCAGCGCCGAGGTGTTCCACCTGATGCAGCGCGCCGGTGAATTCGGCCTGAAGGCTGACAAGATCAGTTATGATCTTGCGGCGGTCGTCAAACGTTCGCGCGGGGTGGCGGCGCAATTGTCGGGCGGCATCGGGCATCTGATGAAAAAGAACAAGATCACCGTGGTCATGGGGCAGGCGACCCTGCCTGCCAAGGGGCGCGTCAGCGTCACGACCGACAAGGGCGTCGAGGAACTGACCGCCCGAAACATCGTTCTGGCCACCGGCGCGCGTGCGCGCGAATTGCCGGGGCTTGAGGCCGACGGAAAACGGGTCTGGACCTATAAGTACGCGCTGAACCCGCCGCATATGCCAAAACGGCTTTTGGTGATCGGATCGGGTGCGATTGGCATTGAATTCGCCAGCTTTTACAACACGCTGGGCGCGGACACGACCGTGGTCGAGGTGATGGACCGGGTGTTGCCGGTCGAAGACGTGGAAATCAGCAAATTTGCCAAGAAACAGTTCGTTAAACAGGGCATGACCATCATGGAAAAGGCGATGGTCAAGCAACTGGACCGCGCCAAGGACAAGATAACCGCGCATATCGAGGTTAAGGGCAAGGTCGAAAAACACGATTTCGACACGGTGATTTCCGCGGTCGGCATCATCGGCAATGTTGAAAACCTGGGGCTTGAATCGCTGGGCGTGAAACTGGACCGTACCCATGTGGTGACGGATGAATATTGCCGCACCGGGGTGGACGGGCTTTATGCCATTGGCGACATCGCCGGGGCGCCCTGGCTGGCGCACAAGGCCAGCCACGAAGGTGTCATGGTGGCCGAACTGATCGCCGGGGGCAAACCGCACCCCGTGAAACCCGAAAGCATCGCGGGCTGCACCTATTGCCACCCGCAGGTGGCCTCGGTCGGCTATACCGAGGCAAAAGCCAAGGAACTGGGTTATGACATCAAGGTCGGGCGGTTCCCGTTCATCGGCAACGGCAAGGCGATCGCCCTGGGCGAGGCCGAAGGCCTGGTCAAAACCATCTTTGACGCCAAAACCGGCGAATTGCTGGGCGCGCATATGATCGGGGCCGAAGTGACCGAACTGATACAAGGCTATGTGGTGGGTCGCCAGTTAGAGACCACCGAAGAGGACCTGATGAACACCGTGTTCCCGCATCCGACCCTGTCGGAAATGATGCACGAAAGCGTTCTGGATGCCTATGGGCGTGTGATTCACATGTGAGGCGATGGCCAGCCAAAGTTCACTGGATAGCTTCTGGATAGTTCCTGTTGTTCGCGCCGGGCGCGCCAAGTGACACGTTGCATGCGGCGCGCCAATCCTCTAATTCGCGCGCAGGTGTGGTGATGGCCGGATGAAGGATGACAGCGATGACAGCGACAGCAGCGGGCAACAAGGGCATGACCTATGCCGGGGCAGGGGTCGATATTGATGCAGGAAATGCGCTGGTGGACCGGATCAAACCGGCCGCCAAACGCACCAACCGCCCCGGCGTGGTGGCCGGGCTGGGCGGGTTTGGCGCGTTGTTTGACCTTAAGGGCGCAGGATACAGTGACCCGGTTCTGGTGGCGGCAACGGATGGGGTTGGCACCAAGCTGCGGATCGCCATCGATACCGGCGTGGTTGGCGGGGTTGGCATTGATCTGGTGGCCATGTGCGTCAACGATCTGGTGTGTCAGGGGGCCGAGCCGCTGTTCTTTCTGGACTATTTCGCCACGGGCAAACTGGACACGGATACCGCAGCACAGATCATCGAAGGCATCGCCGAGGGCTGTGTTCAGTCGGGCTGTGCGTTGATTGGTGGCGAGACGGCGGAAATGCCGGGCATGTACCCGGAGGGTGATTTCGATCTGGCCGGTTTTGCCGTGGGCGCGATGGAGCGGGGCACGGCCCTGCCGGATGGCGTAAAGGCGGGCGATGTCCTGTTGGGGCTGGCCAGCAACGGCGTGCATTCCAACGGCTATTCGCTGGTGCGCCGGTTGGTGGAACATTCCGGGCTGGGCTGGGATGATGCCTGTCCGTTTGACGATGGTCCGCTGGGGCAGGTACTGTTGACGCCCACACGGCTTTATGTGCGCGCGGCATTGGATGCGATACGTTTGGGCGGGGTGCATGCGCTGGCGCATATCACCGGCGGCGGGCTAAGCGAAAACCTGCCACGGGTTCTGCCTGACGGGTTGGGTGCGCGGATTGACCTTGATGCCTGGGAATTGCCCGGCGTGTTTGGCTGGATGGCCGGTGTCGGGGACATTGCGCAGGCAGAGATGCTCAAGACTTTCAACTGCGGGATCGGCATGGTGTTGGTCTGTGCGCCAGAGCGCGCGGGGGCGATCACCCAGTTGCTGCGCACGGCAGGCGAGGGGGTGCATCATATCGGCGTCGTGAGCGATGCGCCGGGAATGGAATATCAGGGCACATTGGCATGAGCCACGCCCGTGTGGCCATTCTGTTGTCGGGGGGCGGGTCCAACATGCTGGCCCTGCTGGACAGTATGCAGGGTGACCATCCGGCACGGCCCTGTCTGGTGCTGTCCAACGACCCGGACGCGGGCGGGCTGATCAGGGCGGCGGCGCGCGGTGTGCCCACGGCGGCGGTGGATCACCGCCCGTTTGCCGGTGACCGGGCCGCATTCGAGGCCGAGTTGATGAAACCGCTGGTCGCGGCGCGCCCCGACATCATCTGTCTGGCCGGGTTCATGCGGGTTTTGACGGCGGATTTCGTATCGCACTGGCAGGGCCGGATGCTGAATATCCACCCCTCATTACTGCCTTTGTATCGCGGGTTGCACACCCACGCACGGGCGCTTGAGGCGGGGGATCGCGAACACGGCTGTTCGGTTCACGAGGTCACCGCCGAACTGGACGATGGCCCGGTTCTGGGTCAGGCAAGGGTGGCGGTATTGCCCGGTGACGATGCCGCAACACTGGCCGCAAGGGTGTTGGAACAAGAACATGCGCTGTACCCGGCGGTGCTGCGCCGGTTCGCGGCAGGTGAGCGGCAGCCAATCCTGTTGGGATAGGGCCGCAGGGTTTGCCAAACCTGCGACTTTTGCGTATTAGGGTGGTTTGCGGGGGCTCTGACGGTGGGCTCACAGACATATCCGCCTGCAATGACAGGTCCATGAAAAAGAGCATATTCGCATATGAAAACCCTTACGACGACGCAAGAGCTGGCCGAATTTTGTCAGGCCGCAGCCCGCCACCCCTATGTCACCATCGATACCGAATTCCTGCGCGAGCGGACCTATTATTCCAAGCTGTGTCTGGTGCAGTTGGCGATGCCCGGCAAGGGCGACGAAAACGCCGTGTTGCTGGACCCGCTGGTTGACGGGCTGTCGCTGGAGCCGCTGTACGGGCTGTTCAGGGATCAAAGCGTGGTCAAGGTATTCCATGCGGCACGTCAGGATCTTGAGATTTTCTGGGTTGATGCCAAGGTGTTCCCGGAACCGTTGTTTGACACACAGGTGGCGGCAATGGTCTGCGGCTTTGGCGAACAGGTGGGCTATGAAACATTGGTGCGCAAGATCGTGCGCGAGTCGCTGGACAAGACATCACGCTTTACCGACTGGTCGCGCCGCCCGCTAAGCGATGCGCAAAAGACCTATGCGCTGGCTGATGTGACCCATCTGCGTGATATCTATGAATTTCTGGCGGCGGATTTGGAAAAATCGGGCCGCGCCCACTGGGTGACCGAAGAATTGCAGATCCTGACCGATCCCGCGACCTATGACGTTGTCCCGAACGAGGCATGGCGGCGGGTCAAGACCCGCAATGCGTCGCCAAAGTTTCTGGCCGTTGTCCGCGAGTTGGCGGCATTCCGCGAGACCCACGCCCAAAGCGCCAATGTGCCGCGAAACCGGGTGTTCAAGGACGAGGCGCTGGCCGAACTGGCGGCAACCAAGCCCCGAAATTCCAGTGATCTGGGTGGATCGCGGCTGTTGCTGAGAGAGGCGCGGCGCGGGGTGATTGCCGACGGGATACTGGCGGCCGTGGCCCGTGGGGTCGATTGCCCGGCGGATCAGATGCCGGAACCGGACCGGCGGCGGGAAAAGCTGCAGGTGAACCCGGCGCTGGCCGATCTTTTGCGGGTATTGCTGAAATCCAAGACCGAAAGCGCCGGTGTGGCGGCCAAGCTGATTGCGAACAGTGCCGATCTGGACGCGATTGCGGCCGGGATGCGGGATGTTTCGGCGATGTCCGGCTGGCGTTACGAGGTATTTGGCGAAGATGCGCTGCGGCTGTGCGATGGCAAAATCGCGCTGGCCGCCAAAGGGCAGTCGGTAAAGGTTATCGAACTTTAGGGGCCAAACGCTGGGCCTGTTGTGGGCCTGTGGTGATGTGTTCAGGCCCTGCGGGGCATTCTTTGCGTATGCTGGCAGGTCAGTGGCGCCGGGATTCCATGATATTTTGTTCGCCGCGCACCCGGATCAGGCGGATGCCACGCAGGTCCTGGGTGGTCAGGGTATGGGCCACATGGACGGTGCGGGTGTGTTCGCTTCCTGCAGGGGTGGGATCGTCAGGATAGACCACGCGGAAGGTGAACGACAGGATATTCGCGGGGGTTTCGTCATCTACGGGGTCAATGCGAAGTTCCGCGTCATAGGCCCCCTGGCGTCCGGCGATGCCGGTGGCAAGGATGATCGCGCCGGTTGTTGTTTGATTGATTCGCAATTCGGTAATGGCACTGATGGCGATGCTGGCGTCTTTTTGCGTGGGGCGTTTGGAAATGGCCGACTTTTTCGGGATCAGCGGATTGACGGCGTCGCCTTCGGTCGGCACGCCGGTTGCGACTGATTGGCTTTTGCCAAACCAGTTGCGGGGATTGACGCGGGCGTCGCTCCAACCGCCACAGCCGGCCAGAACGAGGTTTGCTGCCAGAAGCATTATTAATGGTTTGCGCATGTTGCCCTGCCTGAGGTTTTGAATTGCCCGTGTCTTCGGTTAGCGCATCCTGAGGGCGTTGAAAAGATGCAAGCGGGGTCTGGACAGGCCGGGCTGTGCGGCATACCCCGGGGCGCGGCCCGTGAAGGTCGTTGAAATCTGGCGAGGAACTGGCATGGCGAGCCCTGCGTTTGAAGAGATTGTTGAAGATTTTGAGTTTCTCGACGATTGGGAAGACCGGTATCGTTACGTGATCGATGCGGGCAAAGAGATGGCCCCGCTGGACGAGGCGCTGAAGGTGCCCGCCACCAAGGTGGACGGATGCGCCAGCCAGGTGTGGCTGCATCCCGTCATCGAGGGGGATGTGTTCCGCTTTGACGGAGAAAGCGACGCGATGATCGTGCGCGGGCTGATCGCGGTTTTGCGCAAGATGTTCAACGGGTTGACGGTGGGCGAGGTGGTGCAGGTGGATGCACGTGCCGAGTTGGCGCGCCTGGGGCTGAACGAGCATCTGTCGGCCCAGAGGTCAATCGGTCTGAGGGCGATGATCGAGCGGATTGGTCAGGTCGCGGCGGCACATTCGTGAGCCGAGAGGGGGCCAGCCCCCCACAGTCCCAAGGACTGTGTCCCCCGGGATATTTGTGAACAGAAGAAGATCAGGCGTGGTTCTTGGCCCAGTCGGCTAGGGATGAGCGCAGGTCGCCATAGCCGGTTTGGCGGTGTTCAAAGGTCAGGCCAAGGCGGGTGGCGCAGATTTTTGCACGCGCCGTCAGGGCCGGGTCGTCGGTTTGGGCCAGGTAGACCAGTTTTGTGTAATGGCCAAAGTACATGTTCAGCAGGTCTGGGTGGCGCGCAAGGCCCAGGGGGGTCCAGATGAAGGCATCGAACTGTCGGGCCAGGAAATCGGTCAGGTAGAAGGCGGTGATTTCGTCCCGGGCGGCGAAGGTCGCGTTGCCTTCAAAAAAGCTGTAGCAGTGCGGCCCTTTGATCATTTCGATGCCAAGGTGGTCGCAGGCGGTCTGTAGCTGGCCGCCGGTGCCGCAATCGGCATAGACCACATAGATATGGTCGTAAGTCGCACGGTGTTTGGTGATTGCCGCGGTGACGGCGGCGGTGATGCGGTCGGGGTGGTTGTGCAGGATCGCCGGAAGGCAGGTCAGGTCCATGTGGTCCCAGCCGCCCAGCGTTTTGATGTGCAGGATTTCCCGTGCCAGGGCACCACAGGCGATCAGCAGGATGCGCCCGGATTTGTGGGCCGGTGCGGCCAGACCGGTTGAGGTCAGGCTTTGATCGCTGAGGTTTTCGGGGGGTGGCGGGGGTGTTGCCCGGCGTCGTGTGGGGCGGTTTGCCCTGGGACGCCGGGCCACGGTGTTACGCGCTCATCTGGTTGTGCTTGCGCCCGACAAAGTCCTTGGCGGTTTCCACGGCAACGGCGGCGTCCCGGCAATAGGCATCGGCACCGATGGCCTTTGAGAATTCTTCGTTCAGGGGGGCACCGCCAACCAGCACGATATAGTCGTCGCGCTTGCCCTGTTCGATCAGCGTATCAATCACCACCTTCATGTATGGCATGGTGGTGGTCAGCAGGGCCGACATGCCAAGGATGTCGGGCTGTTCGGTTTCCAGCGCCTCAAGATAGCTTTCGACGGCATTGTTGATGCCAAGGTCGATGACCTCGAATCCGGCCCCTTCCATCATCATTGCAACCAGGTTCTTGCCGATGTCGTGGATATCGCCCTTGACCGTGCCAATCACCACCTTGCCGACCCGGGGTGCGCCGGTTGCGATCAGCAGGGGTTTCAGGATCTGCATGCCACCCTTCATTGCATTGGCTGCCAGCAGGACCTCTGGGACGAACAGGATACCATCGCGGAAATCGGCCCCGACGATGGTCATGCCGCCAACCAGCGCCTTGGTCAGCACGTCGTAGGGTTGCCATTTGCGTTCAAGAAGGATGTTGACCGCTTCTTCGATCTCTTCCCTGAGCCCGTCATAGAGGTCGTCAAACATCTGTTGGACAAGTTCGTCGTCGTTGAGTTCCGACAGGATGATGTCATCGTCTTGCGACATTGGCGCAATTCCTTGGCTGAACGGGGTAAAGGCCCCTAGTGGATTCGTTGGTTTATCTATTGGCAAAATGGCACGGGCGGGGCTGCGACAATTACGACATGCACAGTTCCACAACCGACCTATAGGCGGGATTGGGCCAGAATAATAATGAAGAAATTGCATAGAGATAATGGGGTTATTGCATGTGTTCCCCGTGCGTTCTTACTTTTGGGTGGTTGGCCTTAGCCGCGCCGCCGCCGGTTGCGCCGTGGTGGGGGGGTGTCATCGCCGGTGCCATCCGAGGCCGAACTGAATGCCCCCAGTGCCGCGGTGATCTGGTCCAGCGTGGGGCGGTCGCCGCGCGGGCGGCTGTCCAGTGCGTCGCGCATGTGGCGCAGATGATCGGGCATGGTGCCGCAGCACCCGCCGACGATCCGCGCGCCGCTGTCGCGGGCCATCACCGCGTAATCGGCCATCAGTTCCGGGGTGCCGTCATAATGGATGTGCCCGTCCACGTATTTCGGGATGCCGGCGTTGCCCTTGGAAATCAGCGGGCGTTCGGTGCCTTGTGCGACAAAGCCCAGCACCGTGCGCAGGATATCGGAGGCCCCTGTGCCGCAATTGGCCCCGAAGGCCAGCGGCGGGTTGTCCAGTTCTTCGATCATTTTTACCATATCGGCCGAAGTTAGCCCCATCATGGTTCGCCCGGCGGTGTCAAAGCTCATCGTGCCGCACCAGGGCAGGCCGGCCAGGGCAAATGCCTCGGCTGCGGCGCGGTATTCTTCCGGGGCGCTGATGGTTTCCAGCCAGGCCACATCGGCCCCGCCCTCTTTCAGGCCATCGGCCTGTTCGTGGAACATTTCGACCGCCAGTTCGTGGCTTAGGCTGCCGACCGGTTGCATGATTTCGCCCGTCGGGCCGACAGATCCGGCCACCACCACTGTGCGGGCGGCCTTGTCTGCCACTTCACGGCCCAATTCGGCCCCGACTCGGTTCAGTTCGCGCACACGCCCTTCGGCCCCGTGCAGTTTCAGACGCGAGGCGTTGCCGCCGAATGTGTTGGTCAGGAACAGATCGCTGCCCGCCGATACCGCGCCCTGATAAAGATCGCGGATTTTGGCCGGCTGATCGGTGTTCCACAACTCGGGCGCATCGCCAGCCTGAAGACCGGCGTTGAACAGGTTGGTCCCCGTGGCCCCGTCCGCAAGGATGACATCATGGGTTTTCAGCATGGTGGAAAAGGCGTCAGTCAGGGGGGCGGTCATGTGTGGGTGGTCCTGTTGCTGGTTCTTGCTTGCGGATTTGGCCGGGTTTCCAATGCGGGAAACAAGGCGCGCCCCGTCTTTCACGGACGGGGCGGCATGGCAATTGCAAAGCCTTCATGATGATCATGAGGCGGGGTGATCATGGCGCGCGCGCCAACCGGGCGGCGCGTGATGAATTAGCTGTTGTCTGTTTCGTTCATGATCTGGTCCTGGGCCACGGGCAGCAGTTCGTCCATCTTGGCGCGAATCACATCCGGTGTGGCCAGATCGCCCAGATCGGCGGCCAGTTTGCGCACCACGTCTTCGTGGCCGGCCTCTTCGAAATCGGCCTTGATCACGGTTTTGGCGTATTCGGCAGCGGCCTCGGTGGTTTTGCCCATCAGTTCTGCGGCCCACAGGCCGACCATTTTGTTGCGCCGCGCCACGGCCCGGAACTGCATTTCCTCGTCATGGGCATATTTGTTTTCAAACGCGTTTTCACGGCTGTCGAATGTGGTCATCTGCTCTACCCTTATGAATTTCTGGTTTCCCCTTATGATATGGCGCTCTGATCGGTCAAGGGCAAGGGGGGGTCGCTTGCGACACGGGGTCTTTGCAAGCTGTGCCCCTTGCATTATGAGGACGCCAAGGGTCAGGGATACCTCCTGGCTGGCGATCCCCGAAAGGCATCCCATGGCGCGGCGCAAGAAAATCTATGAAGGCAAGGCCAAGATTCTTTATGAAGGCCCCGAGCCGGGCACGATTGTGCAGTATTTCAAGGATGATACCACCGCGTTCAATGCCGAAAAGATGGAAGTGATCGACGGTAAGGGTGTTCTGAACAACCGGCTGAGCGAATATTTCATGACCGGGCTGAACACCATCGGCGTGCCGACCCATTTTCTGAAGCGCCTGAACATGCGCGAGCAACTGGTGCGCAACTGCGAGATCATTCCGCTGGAGATCATCGTCCGCAATTATGCCGCAGGCACGATGAGCAAGCGATTGGGCATCGAAGAGGGCACGCAACTGCCCCGTCCCATCGTCGAATATTGCCTGAAGGATGATTCCTTGGGTGACCCGCTGGTGTCGGAAGAACATATCGCCGCCTTTGGCTGGGCCAGTCAGCAGGATATGGATGACATTGTCAGCCTGGCGCTGAGGGTCAATGATTTCATGAGCGGCGTTATGTACAGCGTTGGCATCCGGCTGGTCGATTTCAAGATCGAGATCGGGCGGGTTTATGACGGGGATTTCCAGCGTTTGATTGTCGCCGACGAAATCAGCCCGGACAGTTGCCGGTTGTGGGACATTGAGACCGGGCGAAAGCTGGACAAGGATGTGTTCCGGCGTGATCTGGGCGATCTTTCGGATGCCTATTCCGAGGTGGCGAGGCGTCTGGGTGTGTTGCCGAAATCTGCGCCGCAGAAACCGACGTTGATCAACTGAGCCGGCACGTTTGTTGGCGCGCGGGAATTTGAGTATTTTTGACAAGAAGAAGCCAGGGGCGGTTTCTGTCTGAATTGCGGGGGATGCAAGATGAAAGCACGGGTTCATGTGATGTTGAAGAACGGGGTTCTTGACCCGCAGGGCGCGGCGGTGCGTCACGCGCTTGGGGCGATGGGCTTTGACATGGTGACGGGGGTGCGCCAGGGCAAGGTGATTGATCTGGATCTGGCCGAAGGGGCCAGCGAGGCGGATGTGACCGAGATGTGCGAAAAGCTGTTGGCCAATACGGTGATCGAGTCCTACAGCGTTGAGATTCTGTGATGCGTGCGGCCGTGGTGGTGTTTCCCGGCTCCAATTGCGACCGGGATCTGGCGGTTGCGTTCGAGGCCGCCGGGGTCGAGGTGACAATGGTCTGGCACAAAGAGACCGGATTGCCGGACGGCATTGATATTGTCGCCATTCCGGGTGGGTTTTCCTATGGGGATTATCTGCGCTGTGGGGCGATTGCCGCGAAATCGCCGATTTGCCGGGCGGTGGCGGATCACGCCGGGCGCGGTGGCTATGTGTTTGGCGTGTGCAACGGGTTTCAGGTGCTGACCGAGACGGGTTTGTTGCCCGGGGCGTTGCTGCGTAATGCCGGGTTGAAATATGTTTGCCGCACCGTTGGGTTGAAGGTTCAGACCACCGGGTCGGATTTTACCAGCGGGTACAGCGCCGCAGAGGTGATCAATATTCCGATTGCCCATCATGATGGCAATTACTTTGCCGCGCCTGATGTATTGGCCGAGTTGCGCGATCAGGACCGGATTGCGTTTACCTATACCGACAATCCCAACGGATCGCAGGATGATATTGCCGGGGTTCTTTCGCAAAACCGCAGGGTTCTGGGCATGATGCCACATCCCGAAAGGGCGGCGGATGCGGGGCATGGGGGCACGGACGGGGTGGCGTTGTTCCGCGCATTGTCCGGTGCGCTGGAGACAGTGTGACTTGAGTGCGCCCTGCCGGACCCCTAAATTGATCCCATGACGGAATCGCGCGATCCCAAGGTTGCCCGCCCTTTATCGCCGCCGGCGGTGATCTGGTCACGCGCGGGCGCGGTTGGCTGGCGTTTGCGGATTGCGCTTGCGATTGTGTTGATGGTGGCGGCGACGACGGTGTGGGTTACCAACCTTTTGCTGACCAGCCGGTTCACCGAGAGCACCCGCAGCAAGGCCGAGCTGCGCCAGGCCCTGTACGGGGGCAACCTGCTGAGCGAGCTGCGCCGAAATGCCATTGTGCCGCAATTGCTGGCGCGTGATCCGACGCTGATCGGGGCGCTTCAGTCCAATGATTTCAGCCAGTCCACCCAGCGCCTTATCTCGTTTGTGGAAGAGATTGGGGCCGCGTCGCTGATGTTGTTGGACATCGACGGGCGATCGGTGGCCGCCACGGACCGTAACCGGCTGGGAGAGTCGCACCGAAATGGGGCCTATTTTGTCGATGCGATCCGTTCCAATGCGACCGTCTTTTCGGTGATCGAACGCGAGGCGGGCGGATACCGGTTTGCCTATTCACGCCACCTTGAGGCGGGGCCGGATGTGTTGGGCGTTATCGTGGTTGAGGTGGATTTGCAGAAATTCGAGCGGGCCTGGGCCGGGATTTCGGATGCGGTTCTGGTCACTGACAGTTCCGGCACCATCATTCTGGCCACAGAATCGCGCTGGCGCGGGCTGAGCGAAGAGGACGCGCTGCGTCGCCAGACGCCGCTGGGGGCGATTGAACGGGCGATCAGGGCCACCGCCGACTGGACCGCGCTTAGGGCGGATGCGTACCTTAAGGGCGAGGCGGTGATGCGTCTGGAAAACCGGCTTCCGTTTCGCGGCTGGCGCATGACGTCGTTCACCACCTATGCGTCGATCCGCGAACGGGTGAACGGGGTTCTGGCGCTTGAAATCATGGGATTCGCTATTTTCCTGGCGCTGGCGTTTTATGCGCTTAGCCGCAAGAGCGCCCTGCGTATGGCGCTGTTTCAGCGCGAGTCGGCAGAGCTTCGCGCATTGAATGCCCGGCTCCAGCGGGAAATCGCCGAACGGGAAAGGGTGCAAAAGACCCTGGATGTGGCGGAACAGACGCTGGCGCAATCCTCAAAGCTGGCCGCACTGGGCGAAATGTCGGCCGCCGTCAGTCACGAGCTGAACCAACCGCTGGCGGCGATGAAGACCTATCTGGCCGGGGCCCGTCTGTTGTTGCGGCGCAACCGCCCGGAAGAGGCGCTTTCGTCGTTCGGGCGGATCGATGGTCTGATCGAGCGGATGGGCGCGATAACCCGTCAGCTAAAGTCATACGCGCGCAAGGGAAGTGACACGTTTTCACCCGTAAACATTGGTGATGCGCTGGCCGCGTCCCTGTCGATGATGGAACCCCAGCTGCGTCAGCGCCAGGTGCGTATCAATCAGGTTTTGCCGGATCACCCGGTGCGGGTGATGGGCGACAGGATGCGTATTGAACAGGTCATGGTGAACCTGCTGCGCAATGCGCTGGATGCGACCAAATCGGTGGCTGACCCAGAGGTTGAAATCATTCTTGCCGCAGGGGAAACCGCGACCCTGACGGTGCGTGACAATGGTGATGGGATCGAGGAAATCGATGCCCTGTTCGAACCGTTTTATACCACCAAGCAACCCGGCGACGGGGTTGGTCTGGGGCTGGCCATCAGCTCTGGGATTGTCAACGACCTTGGGGGGCGGTTGACTGCACGCAACGGGCAGGGTGGCGGGGCGGTGTTTGAAATGCAGCTGCCGATACTGGAAGACGGCAATGAGGGCGACGACCTGAAGGCCGCGGAATAAAGTGAGGAACCGGATATGGCACAGGCCATGAAGATTGCGATTGTCGATGACGAACAGGATATGCGCCAGTCGATCAGCCAGTGGCTGGCATTGTCGGGCTATGACACCGAAACGTTCGCCAGCGCCGAGGATGCGCTTAAGACGCTTGGCCCCGATTATCCGGGCATTGTGATTTCGGACATCCGGATGCCGGGCATGGACGGGATGCAGTTTCTCAAGAAACTGATGGGGTCCGACAGCGCGCTGCCGGTGATTATGATCACCGGGCATGGGGATGTGCCGATGGCGGTCGAGGCGATGCGCGTCGGCGCGTTTGATTTCCTGGAAAAACCGTTCAACCCGGACCGCATGTCGGATCTGGCCAAACGCGCCACCGGCGCGCGGCGGCTGGTGCTGGACAACCGGGCGCTGCGGCGTGAACTGTCGGATGGCACCCAGTTGATGAACAAGCTGATTGGGGCCAGCCCGGTGATGGAGCGCCTGAAAGAAGACATCCTGGATCTGGGGCAGGCCGATGGTCATGTGCTGATCGATGGGGAAACAGGCACCGGCAAGACATTGGTGGCACATGCGCTGCATGCCGTTGGCAGCCGGGCAGGGCGCAAATTCGTGCTGGTCAGTTGTGGCGCGCTGGAAGAGGATGCGCTGGCCAAGCGCCTGTTCGGGCCGATGCTGCCCGAGGACGGGCAATTGCCGGCCATCGAAGAGGCCCGCGGCGGCACATTGGTGCTTGAGGATATCGAGGCACTGGGCGAGGGCCTTCAGGCGCGCCTGCTAAGCGTGATCAACGAACAGGGCACCCCGGCGGAAACCCGGATCATTGCCATATCCAACCTGCAAGAGGCCGGGCGCACCTGCGAGGACGCGCTGCGCCCTGATCTGTTTTACCGGCTGGCGGCGCTGCGCATCACCGTGCCCCCGCTGCGCCAGCGCGGCGAGGATATCCTGACGCTGTTTACCCGCCTGTCCGACCAGTTCGCCGACGAATATGGCTGTGAGGCACCGCAGGTCACCGCACAAGAGGCGGCGCAACTGTTGCAGGCCCCCTGGCCGGGTAATGTGCGCCAGTTGATCAACATCGCCGAACGCGCCGTGTTGCAGTCACGCCGGGGCAGCGGCACGATTGCCTCGCTTTTGATGTCGGACCACGAAGAAATGCAGCCCGTCATGACCACCGAGGGCAAGCCGCTGAAGGAATATGTCGAGGCGTTCGAGCGGATGCTGATCGACAACACCATGCGCCGCCACAAGGGGTCGATCGCGTCCGTCATGGATGAACTGTGCCTGCCGCGCCGGACCCTGAACGAAAAGATGGCCAAATATGGCCTGCAACGCTCGGATTACCTTTAGGGTTGTGCAGGCTGGTGGGTATGCCCGCCCCATGCGTTACCGGATATATTGGTCTGTAATTCGAAAAAAACGCATCTTTAGGCCGTAACTTTGGCGGCCAGCATCCAGAAACCGGGGCCGCACGACAAGATGCCCATTGTATTTGCCCCGGTGCTGCCCTTATGTTGGGCAAATGGGTTGATGCGAAAAAACGCCTCAGTATGTCCATAAAATGAGTTTCGCTGTTTCGACGTTGACGGCATGAAAATACGCAAGCCGAAACAGACCGATTGGGCCCTTATAAACAGGGCCAGTGAAGTGCCCCTGCCGGCAATGTCTGCGCAGGGGATGAATGGGCAGAACCGGGACCGTCCCGGTCTGTCGGAGAAGAAACGCGATGACGCGCGCGCGAGCATCAGGCACGCCATTTAGTAAACGGGCAGAGAGGCACAGAACCAGTTTCTGGGCCACTTCCTGCTGCGCTGCGCCCCAAGTCGCCCTGACAAGACACCACCCCAGACGCGCCACCCCGCCCCCCGGTTCACCCGGACAGGGCAGGCGCGCGCGAATGGAAATGTGCACCAAGGAAACATGGCTAAGAAAATGCTTATCGATGCCACCCACGCAGAGGAAACTCGCGTTGTGGTGGTCGACGGAAACAAGGTTGAAGAGTTCGATTTTGAATCCGAGAAAAAACGCCAGCTTGCTGGCAACATCTATCTTGCAAAGGTAACGCGGGTCGAACCGTCGCTTCAGGCGGCGTTCGTGGATTATGGCGGAAATCGCCACGGATTTCTGGCGTTTTCAGAAATCCACCCGGATTATTACCAGATACCCGTCGCCGACCGCGAGGCGCTGATGGAAGAAGAGCGCGCCTATGCCGAGGCACTGCGCGCGCGCGATGACGAGGAAGAGCGCAAGCCATCCCGGCGCCGTTCTTCGCGTTCGCGCAGCCGGTCAAAGGCGGAAAAGGTCAAATCCGATGACGCGGTCGAAAGCACCGAACCGCAGATCAGCGGAATGGAGACCATCGACCTGAGCGAT
>DAOUPC010000281.1 GCA_030626365.1 Paracoccaceae bacterium | reverse complement strand
GCAGACTATCATTGAGAAGGGGAAAACGATGTCGCTACTAAAGAATCCGGTGCATCCGGGTGAAGTTCTGGCTGAACTGTATATGGTTCCGTTTAACCTGACTCCCATTGCGCTTGCATACCGGCTGGGCGTTCCGCGCACCCGCATCGAACGGCTGGTAAAGGGTACGACCGGCATGACGCCAGATACGGCGTTGCGCCTGTCCAAAGCATTTGGAACCAGCCCTGAATACTGGATGAATATGCAGACCAATTTCGACATGGCGCAGGCTCGGGCCGGAATGGACCTGGATGCCATCGAACCTCTTTACGCCTGCGCTTGATCCTCGGGCACGTCCTGCAGCATGGGCGACCCTAGATATTCAGCGCACGCGTGCGGGACCTTTCAAGGTGTCTGGCCAGTGCGGTCTTTGCCTGTTCGGGGTCGCGTGTGTTCAGGGCGTGGATGATCTTCATGTGGTCCCCGATCACCGACAGCACGATTTCGGGCTGTATGCGGATAAGTTCCTGCCGGATCAGCCGTATCTTGATCGAATTCACCCTGTAGATGTCAGAAATTATCTGGTTGTTCAGGTGGTCGATCAGGGCCTCGTGGAATGCCCAGTCCACGTTCTGGGCGCGCTCGACCAGTTCGTCGGTGATGCCGTTTTCGGCCTCGTCCAGAATGTCACGGTGGCTTTTCTCGACATCGGCGCGTTCCTGATCGGTCGCGTTCAGGGCGAATTGCCCGGCGGCCTCAAGTTCCAGTATCAGCCTAAGTTGAAAGGCGTTGCGGATCAGATCAAGGTCGATATGGGTGATCTGCATCCCCCGCTGGGGGACCGTGGTAAGCAACCCGTCGGCCTCAAGACGCGGAATAAGTTCGCGGATCGCCCCCAGGGGCATGCCGGTTGTGGCGCTTAGTTCCCTTTGGGTGATGAACTGGCCGGGGCGGATCCGGCGTGACAACAGGTTGCTGGTAAAACTGTCATACGCCTGATCCCTGAGTTTCATATGCCTGTGGCCCGCCGTTTTTACGCAGTGTTTGCCACGGCATCATATGCCTTGGCGAGTGTGGCACAATCCGGGTCGCTTATGGGGGTCAGCGGGGCCAGGGTTTGCAGCCATGCCCTGTCGTCATATTTATGCGCCACCAGCGCCTTGATGGCCGGTGTGATCGGCAATGTCAGGGCCGTATCGACAAGGTTGTTGATGTCCAGATCATCGTTGCCGGTTTCAAGTGCGCGCGCCAGACGGGCGGGAAACAGGTTGGCGATACCGCTTATGGCCCCCGAGGCCCCAAGCCGGGCAGAGGGGGCAAGCAGGCGTTCGTCACCGATCAGAATATCCAGATCGGGTAGTTGCAACAGTTTCTTTGAGTTTTCAAACGATCCGGACGAATCCTTTACCCCGAAGACAAGTTCGGGAAAGGCCACCTTAAGCCGGGTCACCAGATCAATGGGCAATCCGACGCCGATGACCTGGGGGATGTGGTAAAGGATGATCTGCGCACCGGTCCCGCCAAGGTGCGACAGGATCGCCGCGAACCAGTTGAACAGGCCAGCATCCGATGGCTGGCTGAAATAGCAGGGCGGGGGCAGCAGGAAATAGCGCACCCCCATGTCGATCGCCTGGCGGGCCTGGCTGGTCACTGCGCAAGCGGCCGCACCGTGCAGCGTCAGAACCAGTTTGGCAGGGTCGATCCCGGCATCGACTGCGGCGCGTACCGTTGCAAGGCGGTCCTCGCTTGCAACCGAGGCCCCCTCGCCGGTGGTGCCAAACAAGGTGACCGAAGAACAGCCCTCGTTCAGCAACCCCTTAATATGGGTGTTCAGGCGGGTATGGTCGATGGACCCGTCTGTGGTGAACGGTGTCGTAAGCGCGGCTGAGATGCCAAACATCCCTGTCTCCTTATGGTTTGCACGCACATGTCGCGGCTGTTGTTGGAAGGTTCCCCGGGATTAAACACTAACATGTTAGTTCTTGCAATTGAAAATTCGATATGCTTTCATTGCCATGCATCCTGTGTTCAGGGGTGCGGTATTTTGACGGGTAAGGTGACGGCTGAATCGGGGCTGTTGTGTGGCAATGGGTTGATAATGGGTTGATACGGAAAGGTAATTTCCGGCACCCGCCTGCCGCAGACGGGCCAGATAACGCAGGTCTTGGCGGGGAAAAGTTGGCGTCAGGGCTTGATTTCAGATGATTGGCTGTCTTTGATTGCCTGGGAAACGAAGAAACGGAAAACCAAAAGCGGCCTTTCGGTAGGGGCCAGACACTATTCACCTGGGAGGAAACAAATGCCTATTAATTTTTCACGCCGTATTCTGCTGTCGGCCATCGCGGCAACGGCAATGGCCGGGACGGCAACAACGGCGCTAAGTGCGGACAAGATCACCCTGCGCCTGTCGACGCCTACCACCGAAACGGAACTGCGTTCTGTGGGTCTGGCGACGATATTTGCCGAGGGGGTCAGCGAATTCGCCACATATGAACCGCACTATAACGACACCCTGTTCAAGCAAGGCACCGAACTGGTGGCGATTGCCCGTGGTAACCTGGATATGTCGCTTACCTCGGCCCAGGAACTGGCCAAACTGATCCCGGAATGGTCAATCTTTACCGCCGGTTACCTGATGCGCGATCCAGAGCATCAGCGTAAGGTGTTCGAGGGCGACATCGGTGCCGAAATGTACCAGCTGGTCGAGGACAAGCTGGGCGTCAAGCTGTTGTCGGTGATGTATTTCGGCACACGCCAGCTGAACCTGCGTGGCGATATGGTTATCAACACGCCTGCGGACATGGCCGGGGTCAACCTGCGTATGCCGGGCACGGATGCGTGGCAGTTCCTTGGCAAGGCGCTGGGGGCGAACCCGACGCCAATGGCCTTTACCGAGGTCTATACCGGCCTGCAAACCGGGGCCATCGATGGTCAGGACAATCCACTGCCAACCGACAAGGACAAGAAGTTTTATGAGGTGACGGATCAGATCGTGCTGACCAGTCACCTTGTCGACATGAACTTTCTGGCCTTCTCCATGGAAGTCTGGGACGGCCTAAGTGCGGATCAGCAGGCGACAGTCATGAAATCGGCACAGGATGCGTCCGCCGCGATCACTGCCTCGATCGTCGAAAACGAGGCCAAGCTGGTCGCGTTCTTTGAAAGCGAGGGGCTGAAGGTCTATACGCCGGATGT
>DAOUPC010000086.1 GCA_030626365.1 Paracoccaceae bacterium | reverse complement strand
CCCGAGGTCTATTTCAACGCTGACCGGGTTTTGCATATGTCAGATGGCACGATTGCGGGCGAATACGACCCGCAAAAGATCACGCTGCGCGCGTTGGAGGAAGCTGTCTATGGCTAATTTTCTGCGCAATTATCCGACCGAAACCCGCCTGCTGGTGGTGCTGCTGGCGATCTGCATTTTTCTGTCGCTGGCGACCGACAGTTTTCTGTCGCTGGTCAACCTGACCGCCTTGCTGAACAACAGCGCGGTCAATGTGATCTGGGCGGTTGGCCTGCTGGTGGTGCTGATCGCCGGGGGCATCGACATTTCATTCGCCGTGGCGGCATCGGTGGTGCAATATGTTGCGGTTTACGTGTTCGAGGCCATCGGCGGGGGCAACTGGGCCATCGGGTTCGTGGTGGCCATCGTTCTGGGTATGGGGCTGGGGTTCATCAATGCGACGCTGATCCACTATTTCAGGATCATCACCATCGTTGTCACCATCGCCACGTTCAACGCGTTCTTTGGCCTGCTGATGTTCATCACATCGGGGCGGTATCTGTATAACCTGCCCGATTGGTGGACCGACCGGATCATCATATTCGAACACCAGACCGCCGGCGGCACATGGGCCGAACTGACCCTGCCGGTCGCGGTGATGCTGGGGGCGATGGCGGCGACGTGGCTGTTGATCAACCGGACCACCACGGGGCGCCAACTGTATGCCTTCGGCGACAACCCCGAAGGGGCGCGCCGGATTGGCATCAATATTGCCCTGATGCAGTTCATCGCCTTTGGCTGGATGGGCGCAATGGCCGGGATTGGCGGGCTGATGCAGGTCAATATCGTGCAAGAGGTGGTGCCAAATGCCCTTATCGGGCGCGAACTGGACGTGCTGGCGGCGGTGGTTCTGGGGGGCGCGCGCCTTGGCGGGGGGCGCGGGTCTGTTCTGGGCTGTTTTCTGGGGGTGCTGTTGGTGGCAATCACCCAAAACGGGCTGAACCTGATGGGGGTATCGCCGTTTGCCTTCAAGATGATTGTCGGGGCGATCATCCTGATCGCGGTGGCAACGTCGAACCTGTCGTTCAGTCGCCGCCGGCCCACCAGATCAGGAACCAGATCATGAGCGGTGCCTTCAGTCGCCTGCGCGCCGCTTATGGCGACGAGGTTCTGGGGCTTCTGGCCTTTCTGTTCGCCGTTCTGGTGGTGTTCAGCCTTGCCTCGCCTCAGTTTCTTAGCGTCGCCAACTTTAATTCCATCGCCTTTCAATTGCCGGTGCTGGGGTTGCTGACCCTGGCCATGTTCGCGCCAATCGTTTCTGGCGGGCTGAACCTGGCGATCATCTTTACCGCCAACATATCGGGGCTGACGCTGGCCGCGATCCTGAACTATTACGGCGGCGCGGATGCGGGTATCTGGGCCTTTGCGCTGGGAACGGTTGCGGCGCTGGCCGTGGGGGCCGGGGCGGGCTGTGCCATGGGGCTGGTGATTGCCCACACCGGCGCGCACCCGATCCTTGTGTCACTGGCGATGATGATCTTTCTGCGGGGCTTGGGTGAATTTCTGACCCGTGGCGGCGACATTTCCGGCTTTCCCGAATATCTGCAACCGCTGGGGCACGGGTTTATCGCAGGTGTTCCGATTCCGTTGCTGATTTTTGGCGTGGCGGCATTTGTCTGGCATATCCTGCACAGCCGCACCCGGCATGGGTTTTCGGTTTACATGGTCGGCTCGAACATCGAGGCGACGCGCTATTGCGGGGTCAATACCAAGCGCACGCTGACGCTGATTTATACGCTGTCCGGGCTGATGTGCGCGGTGGCGGGGATTTTGATGCTGACGCGGTTCAATTCGGTCCGGGTGGGACATGGAGAGGCATTGCTGCTGGTTACCGTGCTGGCCTGTTTTCTGGGCGGGGTGGACCCGTTTGGCGGCTTTGGGCGGGTATTTTCCGTGGTGATTGCGCTGGTCATCTTACAGGTTCTGTCATCCGGGCTGAACCTGCTGGGGGCCAGTCAGCACCTTTCAACCGCCGTGTGGGGCCTGTTCCTGATCGGGGTGATGATGCTGCGGTTCTTAACAGGAAAACTTAGAATATTCAGTCATAACAAGGGGGAGTGATATGGAAGGTTTTGGCGTACATACCAGCATGTGGACCATGAAATGGGACCGTGCCGGGGCAGAAAAGGCGGTTGCCGCCGCTGTCAGCTATAAAATGGATTTCATCGAAATTGCGTTGCTTGATGCGCCCAATGTGGATGCCGCCCATACCCGCGCGCTGTTGGAAAAGAACAACCTGCGCGCCGTCTGTTCGCTGGGCCTGCCCGAGGTGGCCTGGCCGTCACGCGACCCGGATGCGGCGATTGCCCACCTGATCGGCGCCATCGACAAGGCCGCCGACATGGGCACCGAGGCCCTGAGCGGCGTGACCTATGGTGGCATAGGAGAGCGCACCGGCCTGCCCCCGACCGAGGCAGAGCTGGACAATGTCGCGCGCGCCTTGGGGGCGGCGGCAAAACACGCCAAATCACGCGGCATCCTGTTTGGGATCGAGCCGGTAAACCGCTATGAAACCCACCTGATCAACACGGGCTGGCAGGGCGTTCAGATGATCGAAAAGGTCGGATCGGACAACATTTTCCTGCACCTTGATACCTATCACATGAACATCGAGGAAAAGGGCGCCGGCAACGGAATTCTGGATGCACGCGAACATCTGCGCTATATCCACCTGTCCGAAAGCGACCGGGGCACACCCGGTGCGGGCACTTGTGACTGGGATGAAATTTACGCCACGCTGGCGGCGATCGGGTTCAAGGGGGGGCTGGCGATGGAAAGTTTCCTGAACATGCCGCCCGAGATTGCCTTTGGCCTGTCGGTCTGGCGCCCCGTGGCGCGTGACGAGGCCGAAGTCATGGGCAACGGGTTGCCATTTTTGCGCAACAAGGCGCGGCAATACCGGCTGATCTGACGTGGCGGAAAACTGTTTGGATATGTGAAATGGCGAAGGCAACGGACCTGACGACCCTGACGGCCCACCTGTTGGAAAACCACAAGGGCGCGCGCACCATTGTGGCCATTGCCGGGGCGCCAGGGTCGGGAAAATCCACGCAGGCAAACAGTCTGGTCAAGGCGCTGAACAAGGAAAAAGCCGGGCACGCGGCCCTGTTGGCGATGGATGGCTATCACTATGATGACCGGGTTCTGGCAAGTTTGGATCGCCAGAACCGCAAGGGCGCGCCGGATACGTTTGACGTTGGCGGCTTGTATCACATGCTGATACGTCTGCGCCAAAATGCCGAAGATTTCATTGCCGTCCCGGATTTTGATCGCGATATTGAAATTGCCCGCGCAGGCGCGCGACTGATTGCGCAAACCTGCGGAATTGTTGTGGTCGAGGGCAATTATCTGCTGCTGAACCAGCCGCCATGGAACACGCTGAACACACTGAACACGCTGGCCCCCTGTTTTGACATCACCGTGATGATCCAAACCCCCAGGGCGGTTCTGCGCAAGCGCCTGATGCGGCGGTGGGCGCATTTCGGGCTTTCAGTGGACGAGGCACAGCGCAAAGTTGACGAAAACGACCTGCCCAACGGGGATTTTGTCCACCAAAACAGCATCGCGGCCGACTTTACGCTGGCCACCTAAGGCCCGGCCTATTGGGTCGCGGATGTACGTGTTTCGGCGATCCGCGCCAAAAGGGTCGATCCGATCGGCAGGATGGTGTCGTCAAAGGTGAACCCGGCATTGTGCAGCGCGCCGGTGCCTTCGTGGCCAATGGTGAAATAGGCCCCCGGAACCGCCTGCAACATATCGGCGAAATCTTCGCTTCCGGTGACCGGTTTACCGCCCAGTTGCACGTTATCCTCGCCCATGATTTCGCGGGCCATGCCGGCAAAGGTCTGTGACAGGTGTTCGTTATTGACCAGCGGGGTGAAAATGTCGCGAATGTCCACCTTGACGCTAACCCCGTGGGCGGCGGCGATACCTTGAGAAATTTCGTTGATACGGGCGCGCACCATTGTGCGGGTTTCATCCGAGAACATGCGCGCGGTGCCGGAAATCACCGCCTCGCCCGGGATGATGTTATAGGCCGATCCGCTGTGTATCTGGGTGACGGAAACGACAACCGGATCATTGGGGTCGATGTTGCGCGACACAATGCCCTGCAACGCCTGAACCAGCGCGGCGCCAGCCAGGATCGGGTCACAGCCATCCTGCGGGCGTGCCCCGTGGCAGCCCCGGCCAGTCAGCGTGATGTCAAAGAAATCCGCACCCGCCATGGCGATGCCGGGGTTGATTGCCACCCGGTTTTGCGGCGCACCGGGCCAGTTGTGCAGCCCATACACCTCGTCACAGGCAAAGCGGTCGAACAGACCGTCGCCCAGCATGGCACGCGCCCCACCCAAACCCTCTTCGGCGGGCTGGAATATCAGGATTACGCGCCCCGCGAAATCGCGGGTTTCGGCCAGATAACGCGCCGCCCCCAGCAACATCGTGGTGTGCCCGTCATGGCCACAGGCGTGCATCACGCCGGGGTTGGTCGAACTGAAGGGCAGGTTGGTCTGTTCCTCGATCGGCAGGGCATCCATATCGGCGCGCAGGCCAATGCTGCGCCCCGGTTTGTTGCCCTCGATCACCCCGACAACGCCGGTCTTGCCGATGTTGCGGTGGGTCTCAATGCCCCAGCTTTGCAACAGGTCGGCCACCACACCCGATGTGCGCACCTCTTCGAACCCCAGTTCAGGGTGGGCATGCAGATCGCGGCGAATTTTGGTTAACTCTGCCGCGTAACCCTCTATTTTATCGATTAGTTTCATGCTGCTTCCCCCTGTTAAACTCTAACGCCCAATGCGATGCCATCATGCCCCGGATCGGCCCCGCCCGACAGGCCCGCCGCGTCGATCCTCAGACCATGAACCGCGCCAATGCCAAACGTCAACGCCGAGCGGATGACCTCGTAGCCATCTGCCTCAAGCGGGTCGGTCAGATAGCCGGGGATGCGGTTGGTGATGTCGATGGCGTTCGAGGTGGCGGAAAAGCGCGGGGCGGATACGGCTTCGAGCATGCCCATGTCGAACTCGATCACATTCAGCAGCGCCTGCACCACGCCCATGGCAATCTGCGTGCCCCCCGGTGCGCCGATGACAATGCGCGGCGTGCCATCGCGAAAGGCAATGGTCGGGCAGATCGAAGAAAACCGCGCCTTGCCCGGTGCAATTGATCCGGCCCGGCCGGGGCGTGGGTCAAACACCGCCATACACCCGTTATACATGAACCCCAGCCCGTCGGTGATCACCCCCGATGGCATGCCCAGCGAATGGGTCATGGTCACACACATGCCGTTCGCATCCACCACGGCCACGTGGGTCGTGTCCTTTGGTTCCGGCTGGCCCAGCCGGTTTACCTGCATCCGCTCGCCCGCACGGATGCGTTCGGCGATGTCTTTGCCATAGGCCTTGTCGGTCAGGAATGCCGGAATATCGACAAACCCCGGATCGCCCACATGGGTGTCCTTGTCGGCGGTCGCGGCCTTCATCGCCTCGGCCAGTACACGGATATAACCGGTGCTGTTGTGGCCCATTCCGGCCAGATCGAAATTCTCAAGAATATTAAGCATCTCAATCAACATGATCCCGCCGCCCGGCGGTTGGTTGGTGGCAATGTCATAGCCGCGATAGGTGGCGCGCAGCGGGTCAAGGCGGCAGGTACGATAGGCCGCAAGATCGGCGCGCCGCAGCAACCCGCCATTGGTCGCCATGTCGGCATCGATACGCTCGGCAATCTCGCCGTGATAAAACACATCGGCCCCGTCCCGGGCGATCATTGCCAGGGTGCGGGCAAGGTCCGGGTTGGCCACGTGGTCACCGATCTTTTTGATTGACCCGTCGGCGCGAAAATAGGCGTCCCGCCCGGTTTGCGAAAACCCGATCCGGCCAGCCACATCGGCGCGGCCCATTTCGGCCCCGTGGGTCCACCAGTGATGCACATGCGGGCGCACAAAGAACCCGGTCTCTGCCTGGGTGACGGCCGGGGCGCAAACATCGGACCAGTCCCAGCTGCCGAAATCGCGCACCGCCTCGTAATAGGCCAAAAGGGACCCCGGTGTGGTGATGGACTGATAGCCAAGGTCGTTGACATTGCCCCTGACGACAAAGCCGAAACCATCGCGGGCCTCGCCCTCTAACAGGTGTTCCCACATGTCCGGCGTCGCCGCGAGCGGGGTTTTCCCGTGAAAATCAATGCAGGTATGCGCGCCGTTCGGGTCATAGATCTGCATCGATCCGAACCCGGCAATGCCGCACATTTGCGGGTCCACCACCCCTTGCACCAGTGCTGCGGCCATGGCCGCGTCCACCGCGTTGCCGCCCCGTTTGAGAACCCGCGCGCCGGCCTCGGATGCTTCGGGTTGGGCGGTGACGATCATGGCATTGGCAGCTTTGGGCATGGCTTCAGATCCTGTTCAGGCCGCACCAGTTGGCGGCAAAAGGGAAATTGGGTGCGTCAAAAGGGGGGGCACACGGGTCATGGCGGGCCTTCGTAAACCGGGCCGTTGGGGCCAAGGCGCACGCCCTTGCGCAGGTTGGTGTAGGGGATCGTGTCAATCCGGCAGGGGTTGGCACCGGGGGTTTCGGCAAAGATTACCTCTTGGGCGATGGGTTCGTAATCGGCCAGAAAGTGAATGGCGCTTTTGACGACGACCACCTTATAGGCCTCGGGGTCGGCCCCGATGTGGCGCAGGATTTCCTGGTCGGCATTCTGGGCGCGGTTTGTGGCAACAACAATGGTGACATCCGCGCCCCCCTTGCGAACCCGCAACCGTGCGCAGGGGCCAAGATTGGCATGGAGGCCGCCAAACATCGGCCCGGTACACAGAAACTGCCCATCCGAAAGCTGCTCGACCGAGGCACGCACAGGAATGGCCGGGCCGCCGGTTTCGGGGAACTGGCCACCAATCTGTGCGTCGATTATTGCCCCCACGCCGGCGGTATGGGCCTGCTGGGCGGTTTTGGCGTCCCAGATCATACCGATCACCGCGGTGGCGTTGCTGTCCAGCAATGCCGCCAGCAGGCCGGTCGCATCGCCCGGCGCACCGGCACCGGGATTGTCCTGTGGATCGGCCAGAATGACCGGTTTTGGCCCGTTCACCTGCATCGCGCGGCGCACGGCGGCGGCGGCGGGCACAAGGCCGCTATCAAAGCTGCCTTCGGCCTCTTGCAGCGCGCCCAGCATGGTGTCGGCGGCCCGGTCAACCGCATCCTGATCATCGCCGCAAGCATAGACCGAGGTGCCGCAATGTTCGATATCGGCGGGCGGAAACCCAAAGGCGAAATCAACCGATTCAACCCCCGGTTCGCCCCCCGGTCCGGCCAACCCGTCCAGCATCGCATACAGCCGCCCCCCCGGTTCGCGCCGGGTCGATTGCGCGGTGATCGGGATAATATAATCAAGCTGGCGAAAGGCGGTAGCAAAGGGTGTGCCACGTTCCAGAAGCCGCGCCAGAAGATGCGCGGCGCGCCCCCCCGTGATGCCCATGTCGATATGCGGATAGGTGCGGTACATCGACACACAAGACGCAAGGCGCGCGAATTCAGGTGACAGGTTGGCGTGCAGATCAAGGCTGACCGCGACCGGCAGGTCAGGCCCGACAACAGCCCGCACACGGGCCAGAATTTCGGCCTCGGCGTCCTGATAACCTTCGGTGACCATCGCACCGTGCAGGTCCAGATAAACCGCGTCCAGATCCGGGGTTTCCGTCAGCCCGTCACAAAGCAGTCCGGTGATGCGGTCAAACGCCCCGGCGGTGACCATCCCGCCGGGTTCCGCTGCGGCATATAGGATAGGAAGCAGGTCAAAATCACCTGCTGCATCGACGAATCCCCCCAGCGGCACATTCAGCCCACGGGCCTGTTGTGCGGCCTGTTCACCCAGCGCAAATGGTGGCCATGCCCCCGGTTTCTGAAAGTTTTCCCAGTCGGTTGGAAAGGGCGCAAAGGTGTTTGTTTCATGCTGAAACCCTGCGACGGCGACGCGTGGCCGCTTCATGGTCGGGACACGGTATTGAATTTTTTTGTTAGCACACTGTCAATTCGTTCCATGCGATCCAACTCCTGAAAAACCGGCGGTCTGACCGGTGCAGGTTACATCGTTAGGCACATTAAATCATTTGACAATCGGAAAATCTCCGGTGCTAGAATGTTAGTGTGAGGCGCTGTGATCCTGGGGGATGCTATGCCCACACGACAAACTAGGGAGAATTCATAATGATATTACGATGGACAAGACGCCGGGCGATTGCCGCCATTGCGATGGCGCTAACACTTAATCTTGGGGGCCTTGCGGCAACCGAGGCAACGGCCGAATCCGTGCTGCGGGTCATTCCGCATGGTGATCTGAAAAATCTCGATCCGATCTGGACGACGGCCTATATCAGTCGCAACCACGGCTATCTGATCTATGACACACTGTTTGCCATGGACTCGGATTTTGCACCGCAGCCACAGATGGTTGAGGACTGGACAACGTCCGATGACGGGCTGGTCTGGACGTTCAATCTGCGTGCTGGCCTGAACTGGCATGACGGTGCGCCGGTTACCGCCGCCGATTGTGTCGCTTCACTGGAACGCTGGGGCAAGCGCGATGGCATGGGCCAGCAACTGTTCGCGGTTATGGACAGCCTGGTGGCAGCAGATGCCGATACCATCGTCATGACCCTGAAAAAGCCTTATGGTCTGGTGCTTGAATCCATCGGCAAAATCTCGTCGAACGTGCCGTTCATGATGCCCGCACGGGTGGCCGCAACGGATGCGTTTGAACAGATCGATGAATATATCGGTTCTGGCCCGTTCGTATTCCAAAAGGACGAATGGGTGCCGGGTTCAAAGGTGGTTTACACCAAGAACGAAGCCTACGTGCCCCGTTCCGAGCCAGCCTCGGCTGCCTCTGGTGGTAAGATCGCCAAGGTCGACAAGGTAATCTGGACCTACTTCCCCGACCAGACCACTGCGGTAAACGCGCTGATGGCCGGCGAAGTCGATTACTTCGAAACACCATCCACCGATCTGGCCCCGATCCTTGAGGCCAACCCGGATGTGACATCGGTGATCAACGATCCGCTGGGCAATATCGGCTTTGCGCGGTTCAACCACCTTCTGCCACCTTTTGATGACGTCGATGTGCGTCGCGCCGCGATCATGGCGATGAAGCAAGAGGATTCTCTGGCAGGTGGTGTGGGCGATCCAAAGCTTTGGAAGACCTGCTATTCGGTGTTCACCTGTGGCACGCCGATGGCCAACGATGCCGGTTCTGAACTGATCATGACAGGCGATATCGAAATAGCCAAAGCTGCGCTTGCGGCCACGGATTATGACGGAACGCCGGTTGTCATCATGCAGCCAACGGATGTGCCGCTGTTGTCGGCGTTCAGCCTGATTACCGCTGAAAAGCTGCGGATGATTGGCATGACTGTGGAAGTGCAGGCAATGGACTGGTCAACCCTGACCTCGCGCCGTGCCAAGCGTGACCCGGTGTCTGAAGGTGGCTGGAATATCTTCCACACGTGGTGGATTGGTGCCGACCTGCTTGACCCGATGGCAATCGGATTTTCGGGCAACCCCGACAAGGGTTGGTTCGGCTGGGCCGAAGATGCCGAGCTGGAAACAGCACGGTCTGCCTTTGCCATGGCCTCCACGCTTGAAGAAAAGCAGGCGATTGCCCGCACTGTGCAGGAACGTCTGTGGGCCATCGGTGCCTCTGCCGAACTTGGCCAGTTCTTCGTTCCGGTTGCATACCGTAACAACGTCAAGGGGCTGAT
>DAOUPC010000262.1 GCA_030626365.1 Paracoccaceae bacterium | reverse complement strand
GCACATAACCACCATCGACCTTTACCGCTGTTGTGGTCATGTCGGTGGCGGCACTTCCGGCCCCCGGTTCGGTGATGCAGATCGCCGGCTTGTCGCCCTTCAGAACGTAAGAGGCCGCCAATGTCTTTTGGCCCGTGTCGCCATAGCCCATGATCGCCCCGACACCGCCCATGTTGGCCTCGACCACGATCCGCGCCGTTACCCCGCAATTACGCGCCAGTTGTTCGATCACCAGAACCGCGTCGAAATAGGTCAGGCCCGCACCGCCGAATTCCTGCGGGATGGTCATCCCCATGAACCCCGCCGCGGTCAGCTTTTCAACAATGTCCCAGGGATAGCTTTCGGTTGCATCCACCTCGGCGGCGCGGGCGTTGATGTAGGTGTCGGACAGCGCGCGGGCGCGGGCCTGCAAGTCCTTTTGGGCCGGGGTAAGGTCAAACATCTGTCATCTCCTGCGATCATCGGATTTGGTCAGGGGTTTCGGGTCAAGGGTGTCCAGTTCATCCAGAATTTCACGGCTGTCGGCCCCGCACATTGGCGGTGCCCGGCGATACTGGACCGGTGTTTTCGAGAATTTGACGGGATTGCCGATCAGGTCCACCGTCCCGCTTTCGGCCCCCGGATGGGGCACCGAGATTTTCATCCCACGCGCCGCGACCTGATCAGTGGCAAAGAGTTCCGGCAAGCTGTTGATCGGACCACCGGGCACCCCGGCGCGTTCCATGCCTGCAATCAGGTCATCCTTGGCGACTCCTGCCAGAACGGGCGTCAGGGTGGCGATCAGGACGTCGCGGTTTTCCAGGCGCATCGTGTTGGTCGCATAACGCGGGTCGCAGGCCAGGGCATCCTGCCCGATCAGTTCGCAGAACCGCCCGAACTGGGCGTCATTGCCCACCGCGACGATCGCATGACCGTCCTTCACCGCAAATACCTGATAGGGCACGATATTTGGGTGCTGATTGCCGCGCCGCACCGGGTCATGGCCCGACAAAAGGTAATTGGTGCCCTCGTTGACCAGCCACGAGGTCTGCACATCGACCAGTGCAATATCGATCTGTTGCCCCTCGCCCGTCGCGTCGCGGTGGCGCAGAGCGGCCAAAATCGCCACCGCTGCATACATCCCGGTCATCACGTCCGAGATACCAACCGCAACCTTCATCGGTTCGCCGTCCGGCACGCCGGTCAGGCTCATGATGCCACCATAGCCCTGCGCCAACAGGTCATAGCCGGGACGCGCCGCGTTCGGCCCGGTCTGGCCAAATCCGGTGATCGAACAATAGACCAGTTCGGGGAATTCATCGCATAGGCGGGTATAGGACAGCCCGTATTTCTCAAGTCCACCGACCTTGAAATTCTCGATCAATACATCGCAGGTTCTGAGCAGCCTTTTGAGGGTTTCAACGTCGTCGGGGTTGGAAATATCCAGCGCGATGGACCGCTTGTTGCGGTTGCACGACAGGTAATAGGCGCTCTCAACGGTGTCCTGCCCGTCCTTTCCTTTGACAAAGGGCGGTCCCCAGCCACGGGTGTCGTCGCCCGCGCCTGGGCGTTCAACCTTGATAATGTCGGCCCCCAGATCACCCAGCAGCTGTGTTGAACTGGGACCGGCAAGGATTCGGCTGAGGTCAAGAACCCGCAAGCCCCTTAGCGGGCCAGTTGGAATGGATGATTTATTTTCTGTTTCAGTCACTTGAGTATTGATCCTGAGCTAAACATGCGGGGTTATAAACGCCACGGGCATCCCTTGCGGGCAATCTATCGCCTAAATATCATGGACAAAAGCGATTATATTTCGATAATAATGTTCGATTTCATAACACTGGTGCCCCGGATGAACCTGCATTTCCTGCGAACCATCATCGCCATTTCGCAATACCCGACATTTGTCGCCGCCGGCGAGGCGCTGGGGTTAAGCCATTCGGCGGTCTCGGTGCACGTAAAGGCGCTGGAGCAAGAGTTGCAGATCGTGCTGGTTGACCGCAAACGCCGCCCGCCGGTGTTGACCGACAAGGGCATCGCGCTGGTGGAACATGCCAAGCGCATCATGGAAATCACCGATGAAATCAAGGCGCTGGCCAGCGAAAAGACGCTGATCGGGTCGCTGACCCTTGGGGTTGTTCCGTCGTCGCTGGTCAATCTGGTGCCGCCCGCGCTGGCCATGCTGCGCAAGGCCCACCCGCGCCTGCATCTTCAGATCAGGGCGGACCTGTCGCAGGAACTGACGCAACAGGTGCGCAACCGCGACATAGACGCGGCCATCGTCACCGCCCCCGGTCAGCCGCTGGAGGGTTTGCGGGTGCAAAGCATCTGCCATGAGCCACTGAACATCATCGCCCCGGCAACCGCGCCCGAAACCAGTGCGCGCGACCTGTTGTCAGCCCATCCGTTCATCTGGTTCAACCGGCGCACCTGGGCCGGACAACAGATCGAGCGGCATTTGCTGGATCAGCGCATTCACGTGCGCCCGGTGCTTGAGGTGGATTCGCTTGAGGCGATCGAGGCCCTGGTGCGCAACGGCATCGGCGTATCGATCGCCCCCCGGCGAGCCTGTGCCCCGCCTTACCCCGACGACCTGAAAGTGATGGCCTTGGGAAGCCCGCAGATCCACCGCGAACTGGTTTTGATTGATCGGGTCAACAATCCCAGATCGCGCCTGTCGGACGCCTTGTTGCAGGCGCTGATGACCACATTGGCGGATTTTGCGGCCCCACAGGGCAGTCTTCGGGCCAGTCAACAAGGCAATCAACGGGGAAATTCGTTGCACAAAGACCCGGTTCACGACTAACCATTGGTAAGGCACGATGATCAGGAGGGCACAATGACAACCAGAACGCTTGAAACGGCCAGATCGCAAACCGGCATCCTGCCAATCCTGTTTGCCCTGATGCTTGGGTTGGGGGTGATTGCCATCACCGGACATGTGCAGGCGTCGGCCCTGCATGATGCAGCCCACGACGTGCGCCACGCTTCCGGTTTTCCCTGCCACTAGACCGGTGTTTGCCCGAATTCTGACCAGCGCGGTCCTTGCCGGAGCCGCCGCGGGGCTGATCGCCGCGCTGTTGCAATTGGTGTTCGCTCAACCGGTCCTGTTGCACGGCGAGATGTATGAATCCGGCACACTGGTTCATTTTGGAGCCGGGGCGACCAGTACCGACCCCAACTTGCCCGACCTTGACGTGATGCGCACCGGGCTGAGCATCCTGTTCACCATGCTGACCTACACGGGCTTTGGCCTGGTGATAGTCGCCGCCATGTCAATGGCCGCACGTCAGGGCCACGGGGTGACGGCGCGCACGGGGCTGGTGTGGGGGCTGGCGGGTTTCCTGGCATTCCAATTCGCCCCCGGCCTGTCCCTGCCGCCGGAAATTCCGGGCAGCGCCGCTGCGGATGTGGCCGAGCGCCAGACCTGGTGGGCTGCCACGGTCGCGGCAACCGCCCTTGCCCTGTGGCTGATCGCCTTTGGCCGTAACTGGGCCGCCTGGGGCGGGGCCATCGTTCTGTTGCTGGCCCCGCACCTGATCGGCGCGCCCGCGCCGGCGCAATTCAGCGGCCCGGTGCCCCCCGAACTGGGCTCGCTTTTTGCCACCCGCGCCTTTGGGGCCGGCCTTGCAGGATGGGTGTTGCTGGGGTGTTTTGCCGGGTATTTCTGGCAACGTGACGATAAATGACAGGAAAGGGTGAAATCCTGTTAACATTCACTTTTTCAAGGAGGTTACGCGCATGGACCGCTCTGTTGCCATGTTTCTTGTCGGCCTGATCCTGGGTGGCGGCATT
>DAOUPC010000128.1 GCA_030626365.1 Paracoccaceae bacterium | reverse complement strand
CCTGATGGTACAGCGCGACACGCTGGCCGACCAAGAGGACCGCGCGCGCCAGACCATTGAAACCCTGAATGCGCGGATCGACCAGATGGGTCGTGATATTGATCGTGAAACCGGATTGAACCGCGATGCCGGAGAGACGATCGAGCGGCTGGAATGGGAGGCAAGGGAACTGGCCAAGGCAGGCGAGGGCCACGAGGCAAAGCTGGACGGTGCGGCGGAACAGGCCCGCGAGGCGGCCGTGGTGTTGCAGGACCGCGAAGCGCACCTGTCGCAGGTGACCGAGGATGTGGCCCGGTTGGCGGCCCGGCATCAGTCGGCGCAAAGGTTGCTGGATGACAGCCGCAAGACGCTGGCCCGTTCCGAAGGCGAGGCAGAAAAGGCACAGGGTGCCGTGCAGGAATCGCAGGCGACCCTGACCCGTGCCTCGGCGGACTTTGAGGCGGCGCAGGGGGCCGAAGCGGTGGCCCTTTTGGCGGCGGATCAGGCCGAGCATGACCTGGCCACGGCGGACGAGGCCCGCGCCGACACCCAGGCCCGCGAGGCCGAGGCCCGCGCGCAACGATCCGAGGCCGAAGGCGAGGCGGGCGCGCTAAGGGCCGAGATGGCAGCGCTGGCCCGTCTGGTGGCCCGCGATGGGTCTGATGGTGGTCAGGTGCTGGACCAGATGAAGGTGGAACCGGGCTATGAAAAGGCGCTGGGGGCGGCGCTGGCCGATGATCTGCGCGCGCCTCTGGTCGAGGCAGATGGCCCGTCGGGTTGGGTGCCTGTGCCGGGGTATGACCGGGATCAGGCGTTGCCGGATGGGGTAAGCCCGCTGGCGCGTTATGTGTCGGGGCCTGCGGTACTGGGCCGGCGCATTGCCCAGATTGGTCTGGTGGACGGCGATATCGGGGATGGGTTGCAGGCGCAGCTTCAACCGGGTCAGCGGCTGGTATCGACCGAGGGGGATTTGTGGCGCTGGGACGGGTACCGCGCCTGGGCCGAGGACGCGCCAAGTGCGGCGGCCTTGCGGTTGGAACAGTTGAACCGGCTTGAGGCGCTGAAACAGGAAATGGAGCGGGTCGGGGCACGGGCCGAGGGCGCAAAGCAGGCGCACGAATTGCTTAGCCGCCGGTTGATCGAGGTGACAGAGGCAGACAAGGCCGCGCGTCTGGCCCGGCGCGAGGCAGATCAGAACGTGGCCAACGCCGCCCGCGCCCTAAGCCGCGCCGAGGCCGAGCGAAACCTGTCAGAGGGGCACCTTGAGACCCTAAAACTGGCGGTGAACCGACATCACGAGGACGCAATGGCGGCCCGGTCGCAACTGTCCGAGGCCAAGACCGGGTTGAGCGATCTGGGTGATCTGGACAGCGCGCGGGCCGAGGTTGAAGATATCAAACACACGGTCGAGGCGGCGCGGATCACCATGCTGACCCGTCGGTCGGCGCATGACGAATTGCGCCGCGAGGGCGAGGCGCGCACAAGGCGGTCGCAGGAAGTGACCAAGGATCTTAGCGGCTGGCGGCACCGTCTGGAAACGGCTGAAACCCGGATTGGTGAACTGGCCGGGCGCAAGGCCGCATCGGAACAGGAACTGAACGAGGCCAGCGCGCTGCCCGCCACGATCGCCACCCAAAGGGAAGAATTGGCGCGCACGATCACCGGGGCCGAGGGGCGCCGCGCCGCCGCCGCCGACAAACTGGCCGCAGGCGAGGCCGCACAGCGGGCCGCCGTGCAAGGCGAGCGTGACGCCGAGCGGTTGGCGTCCCAGGCACGCGAAGCACGCGCCGGGGCCGAAGCGCGCGCGCAAGCGGCACGCGAAACCGTGATGCACGCCGGTGAACGGATTGCCGAAGATCAGCAACTGACCCCAAACCAGCTACTTAATCAGTTGGACGTTGCCCCGGACACGATACCGGATGCCGAGGCGCTGGAGGCGGAAGTGAACCGGCACAAACGCCAGCGCGATGCGCTGGGCGCGGTGAACCTGCGGGCCGATGAGGACGCCAGCGAAGTGCAGCAGGAACATGACACGCTGGACCACGAAAAGACCGATCTGGAAGAGGCGATCAAGACCCTGCGCGGCGGCATTTCCGGCCTGAACCGCGAAGGCCGTGAAAGGCTTCTGACCGCGTTCGAACAGGTGAATTCCAATTTCACCATGCTGTTCACCCATCTGTTTGGGGGCGGCGAGGCCAACCTTGTGATGATCGAGAGCGAAGACCCGCTGGAGGCTGGCCTGGAAATCATGTGCCAGCCACCGGGCAAGAAACTTAGCACCCTGTCGTTGTTGTCGGGTGGCGAGCAGACGCTGACGGCGATGGCGCTGATCTTTGGTGTGTTTCTGGCCAACCCGGCCCCGATCTGTGTGCTGGACGAGGTGGACGCACCGCTGGATGACGCCAATGTCACAAGGTTCTGCGATCTGCTGGACGAGATGTGCCGCCAAACCGATACACGGTTCCTGATCATCACCCATCACGCGGTCACGATGAGCAGGATGGATCGGCTGTTCGGGGTGACAATGGCTGAACAGGGCGTGTCGCAACTGGTTTCGGTTGACCTGAAAAAGGCCGCCCAGATGGTGGTGTGAAGGCCATGACAAACCAAACCTTGTGAGGCGTGTAATGTTGTTCTAACCTGCTGATATAAAAGGGAAGGTAAACCATGAATATATTTTCAACAGCGATTGTCGCCGCACTATTTCTTTTTCCTCAAATGGGGCATGCCCAGCAAATCATTGCAAAAAACCCGGATAGTGTCGCGGAATTCTTCAAGGGCGAAGGGTTGGATGTCACGTTGACCACGGACGATGCCGGTGACCCCAAAATCAACGTCGATTACTATGGAACGTCAGTGCCGATCTACTTTTACGGATGCCGGGACAATACGAACTGTACCGAACTGCAACTGTTTGCCGGCTATAAGACTAAGGGGAGCGTGCGCCTGTCCCGCGTCAACGAATGGAACGGGGCAAACCGGTTCGCACGTGCGTATGTCACAGAGGCGGGAAGCACACGGATCGAACATGATATCTATCTTGGAAGCTCTGGTATCGACGCAAATGATTTTGCGGCACTGATGGGCACCTGGGTAACAAAGGTTCTGGAGTTCGAAGATTTCATAGACTGGTAAGGGCGGGGTAAAACCTGTCCCTGTGGGGTGTCAATCGATGCGGGGGGGGCGTGATCACCCCCGTTCGGCTTCCTTGATGGCCTTGCCGACATGATCGGTCATGAAATCCATGAACAGGCGTGTCTTGGGGTCCTGATGGCGGCGGTGGGTATAAAGACAGGCCATCTGAACCGGTTCGGGGGGGGTGGCGGTGGCCACGCGCACCAATGCACCTGACAGAAGGTGGTCGGCCACTTCGAATACCGGCTTCATGGCAATCCCCTGCCCAGACAACGCCCAGTCGGTCAGGACATCACCATCATCACATTCATAACGCCCCTTGACCGCAAACCGTTGCGGGCCATCCGGGGTGATCAGGCGCCACTGAAATTCGGGTGCGCCGGGAAAACGCAGGTTCAGGCATTCATGCCCACCGCTCAGCAATTCGGCCCCATCGACCGGGTTTCCATGTTCCTGGATATAGCCAGGAGAGGCACACATGACCCTTTGGCAATCGGTAATTTTACGGATGCGCAGGTTACTGTCGGCAGGTTGACCCAGGAAAAACGCCAGATCCAGCCCTTCGGTGGTCAGGTCAACCACACGGTCGCTAAGACGCAGGCGTATGTTGATTTGCGGATAATCCTTAAGAAAGGCCGGCACCTCGGGGGCAATCAACCGCCGTCCCAACCCCAGGGGGGCCGCCACATAAAGTGACCCGCGCGGGTTGTCGGTCAGGCTGGCGACGCTGGCCTCGGCGTCGTCCACCGCATCAAGGACTGATACCGCGCCGCCATAAAACGCCTTGCCCTGTTCGGTTGGGCTCAGGTTTCGGGTGGTTCGTTGAAACAGTCGTACGGACAGGTGCTCTTCCAGTTGCGAGATACGCGCCGAGGTAACGGCAGGCGAAATGCGCAGGTCCCGGCCAGCGGCTGACATGCTGCCCAGTTCGTAAACACGTACAAAGGTTCGGATGTTGTCGAGGTAGGACATTATTCCAGATTTTTTGATACAGCTTGATAATATACGGGAATACCGAAGAAACACAGCTTTGCCTAGTCTGGTGTAAATCTGTCGGAGAACACCATCATGTATGATTTCGCTATACTTTGGGACTGGACCGGTTTTGCCGTGCGCTGGTTGCATATGATCACGGCAATCGCCTGGATCGGTTCTTCGTTTTATTTCATTGCGCTGGACCTTGGTCTGCGCAAGGCCCCCGGCCTGCCGGTTGGCGCGCATGGCGAAGAATGGCAGGTCCACGGCGGTGGATTTTATCACATCCGCAAGTTTCTGGTCGCCCCCGAAGCAATGCCCGAGCATCTGACCTGGTTCAAATGGGAAAGCTATTCCACCTGGCTAAGTGGGATGGCGATGCTGATGATCGTCTATTGGGCCGGTGCCGAACTGTTTCTGATCGATGCCAACAAGGCCGATCTGACAATCTGGCAGGGTATTGCCATTTCCGCCGCATCGCTAAGCATTGGCTGGCTGATTTACGACCGTCTGTGCAAATCCGGTCTGGCAGAGCGGCCAACCCTGTTGATGGTGCTGTTGTTTGCCCTGCTGGTGGCGATGGGCTGGGGATATAACCAGATATTCACCGGGCGGGCGATGATGCTGCACCTGGGGGCCTTCACCGCAACCATCATGACGGCCAACGTATTTTTTATCATCATGCCGAACCAGCGCATCGTGGTGGCGGATTTGCAGGCCGGGCGCACCCCGGACCCCAAGTATGGAAAAATAGCGAAACTGCGTTCGACCCATAACAACTATCTGACATTGCCGGTCATCTTCCTGATGCTGTCGAACCATTATCCGCTGGCCTTTGCCACCGAATATAATTGGATCATCGCATCGCTGGTGTTTCTGATGGGCGTAACGATCCGCCATTACTTCAACACGCAACATGCCCGCAAAGGTAACCCGCTTTGGACATGGGCGGTGACGGCGGTGCTGTTTCTGACCATCGTCTGGCTGTCCAGTCCGGGCGCACCAGAACCCCTGGAAAAGGCAGAGGCCCGCGATCTGACCCCATATGAACAACGCATGGCCAGCGCCAATGGCTTTGACGAAGCGCATGAAATTGTGTTGGGCCGCTGTTCGATGTGCCACGCCCGCGAACCGTTTTGGGATGGCATCCACTGGGCCCCCAAGGGTGTGTTGCTGGAAACAAGGGCCGATGTGGCCCGCAATGCACGCGCGATCTATTTGCAGGCGGGTATCACCCACGCCATGCCCCCCGCCAACGTGACCTTTATGGAACCCGCCGACCGGGCCGCCATAGCGCGCTGGTATCGTGCCACCCAAATGTAGGCTGACACCCGGTTCATACCGAAAACACCACCAAGTATAGGCGATTTGCCGCTTTGAACCACGATATTTGGGGTCTGAACGCCTGAATTGGGTTTCTAACCTATTCGGCCCCGTGTTATCTGATACAGGCATTGTGGCTTGTCCGGGGGGATCGCTGCGCGCGCGAATTCAGGTAAACCGGAGCCTTTCCATGCAGTCAAAAGGTCGATGGGATAGCGTGACACGTGGCATCGCCACGGTGTGCGCTACCTTGATGGTCGCCCTGTTGCCGGGGCTGGTTTTGGCGGCGCAAACCACACTAAGGGCACCGGGGGCACCCGACGATCTGGCGGACCGGTTGCGCGAGGCATCCTCAACGATGTCGGCCAGTGCACGGGGGCTGGACAGTGCCCAGGAATTGCTGGCTGCATCATTATCCGATTATCGCACGCTGGTGCAGGTTCTTTACGACGAAGGCTATTTCGCCCCGGTGGTACACATCCGGCTGGACGGGCAAGAGGCGGCCTATATCGGTCCGCTGAACACCCCCCGCAGCGTGGCGCAGATCGTGATTGACGTAAAAACCGGCCCGCTGTTTCGATTTGGCCAGGCCGACATTGGCCCGCTTGCCCCGGACACCCGCTTGCCCGCCACCTATGCCCGTGGCCAGTTGGCAACTACCGGGGCGATCCGTGATGCAGCCCTTGCCGGCATCGATGGCTGGCGCAGTGTCGGGCATGCCAAGGTGGATGTTGGGGGGCAAAGGATCACGGCCAACAACCACGATGCGGTACTGGACGCCGATATCCGTATGTTGCCCGGACCAAAGCTGGATTTTGGGGCTATGGCCGTCACCGGAGAATCGCGTGTGCGCCGCGAGGCAATCGCCCGGATCGCCGGTTTCCCGACCGGCGAAACCTTTAACCCCGAACTGGTGCAACAGGTCGGCACCCGGCTGCGCCGGACCGGCACGTTTTTATCGGTTTCGATCAAAGAGGCGGACCAGCCCAACCCTGATGGAACGCTGGATTTTGTGACCAGCGTTACGGACATGCCGCTGCGCCAGATTTCCTTTGGCGTCGAACTGTCATCCAGCGACGGTCTGGACCTGTCGGCCAAGTGGACCCACCGTAACCTGTGGGGGGCCGCAGAGCGTCTGCGGTTTGAGGCAACACTGCGCAATCTGGGCGGGCCGGAACAGGCGGATGGCCGTCTGTCGCTGCGTCTGGACCGGCCTGCCACATTGGGCCCGGATGACAACATATTCTACCTCGCCGAGATCGAGCGCCGGGACCAGACCCATTACAATGTCTTGCGCGGCTTTGTCGGGATCGGCGCGCGGCGGGTGTATTCGGACCAGTTGTTTGGCGAAATGTCACTGGGTGGGGGGGTAACCATTGCCGATGACGCCTTTGGAACGGGCCGCAAGTTCAAGCTGCTTACCCTGCCGATCAAGGTCGAGTGGGACAAGAGAAACCACAAGGTCAACGCCACAAGCGGCGTGTTTCTGGACGCAAGGGTCACGCCATTCACCGGGTTTTCAAATACCGAATCGGGCACCCAGGTGATGATTGACGGGCGTGGTTATATCAGCCTGACCCAATCGGGTTCGGTGGTATTGGCCGGGCGGGTACAGGCCGGATCGGTACTGGGGGCCAGCCAAAGCAGCACGTCACCGGAATACCTGTTCTTTTCAGGCGGGGCCGGGACCGTGCGGGGGCAACCGTTTGAATCGCTGGGAACCCCGGTGGGGGGGCTGATCGCCGGGGGCCGGTCAATTCTGGCGGTGTCGGCGGAAATTCGGGGCCGGGTTAGCAAAAAGCTATCGCTGGTCGGGTTCTATGACTTTGGCGCGATTGATGCCGGTTCGATGATCAGTTCCGGGTCGCCGTATCATTCGGGGGCCGGGCTTGGGCTGCGGTATGATCTGGGCGGGTTTGGTCCGCTGCGCCTTGATCTGGCCATGCCGATAGACGGAACAACCGGCGACGGGCTGCAATTCTATCTTGGGATAGGGCAGGCGTTTTGAGGCGGCTTATCGCATATGCGCTGATCTGGCTTTGCTGCCTGTCAGCCCCGGTCTGGGCGCAGGATGATGATTCTGGCGGGCTGTTGGTTGATTTCCTCGAGGACAACCTGTCAGGCGAAAACCGTTTCATCAAGGTGACCGGGCTGGATGGCGCGTTCAGTTCGCGCGCGACGATCAAACAACTGACCGTATCGGATGATGATGGCGTCTGGATGACCATCAACAACGCGGTGCTTGACTGGAACCGGCTGGCGCTGGTGAGGGGGCGGTTTTCCGTCAACAAACTAAGCGCCGAAGAAATCAT
>DAOUPC010000217.1 GCA_030626365.1 Paracoccaceae bacterium | reverse complement strand
TGCGCCACCAGAACACGCCCGGGATGGCGCGCATCGCGCTGGATGTCGCTTGCCATTAATGACGATGTGCTGGACGCGATGATAACCTGCGGGCCGACCACATCCTCCAGGTCCCGCAGCATCCGGCGCTTTACCTCAATCCGGTCCGGCCCGTTTTCCTGGATGTAATCAACGCCCGACAGGCTGGCCATATCCGTGCTGAGCGTGGCGTGGCGCACATCCCCCTCTGCCAGCCCCAGCGCCGACAGGTTTTCCCAGGCATCAGCAACAAAATCCCGCAGCTTTTCGCTTATGTCGTCGCGTGGATCGACAACCACCACCTTCAGCCCCTGCGCCAGAAACAGGCTGGCCCAGCTCATCCCGATCAACCCGGCCCCCAGCACGCCAATCGTGCGGATTTGGGCCATTACGAATGCCCCGCCCAATAGGGGGCACGTAATTCGCGTTTCAGTATTTTGCCGATGGAACTGCGTGGCAGGGTCTTGCGTGCCTCGACCCCCGACAGGCGCTGGCTTTTGCCCAGTTTCAGGTTGGCGCGTTCACGGATCGTGTTTGCCGATACCGTTGCCCCGGCGCGCAGAACCACCAGACCCAGCGGTGTTTCGCCCCAGTCATCGCTGGGGATGCCGATAACCGCCGCGTCCGTCACATCGGGGTCCGCCAGCAGGGCCAGCTCCAGATCATCGGCATAGATGTTCAGCCCGCCGGAAATGATCATGTCCTTCTTTCGGTCCGACAGGCACAGGAAACCGTCATCATCAAACCACCCCATATCGCCCGACCGGAAATAGACCGCCCCGCCATCGTCACGCCAGATATAATCCGCCGTCAGATCATCGCGCCCGTAATAGCCCGCCATCATGGTCGGGGAGCGCCCGCAAATCTCGCCTGCGGTTCCTTTGGGCACCTCTTGCCCCTGATTATCGATCAGCCGTATCTGCGTATTGGGTGCCGGTGTGCCAACTGTGTGCAGCTTTGTCGGGTGTTCATCCGCCACCAGAACCGTCACGCCGCCGCCCTCGGTCAGCCCGTAATATTCGATCAGTTTGCCGGGGAATCGCGCCAGAACGTCCGCCTTTACCTGCGCACGCAGCGGGGCCGAGGTGGAAAACTTGATCTGCATAGAGCGCAGATCAAACCGGTCAAAGTCAGGCACATCCATGATCCGTTTATATTGCACCGGAACCAGCATCGTGTGGGTGATCTGTTCGGCCTCGGCGATCTGCAAATAGCGGCGCGCATCAAACCGGGCCATCAGATGCACAGTTGATCCCCCCACCAGCGTCGGCAGAAACGCCACGATTGTGGTGTTGGAATAAAGCGGCGTCGACAACAGCGTGCGGGCATTGCGGTCATAACCATTGGCATGCACCCGGTCCATCTGGGCCGCGCGCATCCAGTGATTGTGGATGATCCCCTTGGGCGTTCCGGTGGTCCCCGAGGAATAGATCAGGTTGAACGGGTCCGACATGGCAACCGCAATCAGCGGATCACTGGCATCTGCCTGCGCCAGCGATCCCTCGTAATCGTCAAAGCCATCCGCCACAAAGTCCAGCGCGACCTTGCGGATATTCAGTGCGGGCAGGAAAGGATCAACCAGATCGCGATACTGCTCTGCAAGGTAAAGGGTTTTGGCCCCGCAATCGCGCAACATCTTGTGCAGCGCATCGGGTGACGCCATCGTGGACAGTGGCGCCACACAGGCCCCGGCGCGCAAAACACCCATGAACACCTCGCCATAGGCGAGCGAATTGGGCGACAGGATGGCAACATTGTCGCCCTTGGCAATACCGTGGGACAGCAGGTCGTTCGCCACCCGGTTTATGCGCGCATCAAACGTGGCCCAGTCAAGGCGCAGATCACCGCAAACCAGCGCATCACGCCGGGGAAAGCGGTGCGCGGCGGCACGCACCATGTCAACGACAGTATGCTGAGGGGGAATATCCGGCAGCGGTGGTTCTACGTTTATCATCCCGGTCCGGTGTCCTTCGTCCGTTTGGTGTCTGTTTGGTGTTCGCTTTGGTGTCCGCTTTGCACAGTATTGGGACAGATCGGTCAGAAGAAAAGGGCCATCATACCCGGCCCTGTCAAACAACACCCCGGACGGGCAACATCAGGAACCCTTGGGCAAAATGGCCCCCTGAACCCCCAGAACCCGCAGCGCCAGATCATGCCCCGCCCGCAGGCAATCCAGCGGCGATGCCCCCCCAAGGTGGGCACCCAGATACGCCCCATTGAAACTGTCACCGGCGGCGGTTGAATCCACGACATGCCCGGCCTTTGCGAATTTCATGTCCGCCGCCGTGCCCAACCCAAAGGGAACCGGGCCCTCTGCGCCGCATTTCAGCGCGCCGGCCTGCACCCCGTAAGACACGAACCGGCGACGAACGGCGGCGCGGTCTGTGTCGCCAAAGATCGCCTGTTCATCGTCAAGACCGGGCAAGGCGATATCGGTCAGTCGCCACATCGCCTCAATTGCGCGCCGGGCGGTTTGTGCATCCGGCCAAAGGGCGGGGCGATAGTTGGAATCGAACGCCACCTTTCCGCCACCCCGGCGGAACCCCTGTAGCCACCCCATCAGGTCCGCGCGCGCGCCCGGTGTCAGGATGGCCAGCGTTATGGCCGACAGGTAAATCACGTCAAACCCGGCCAGCGCAGACAATTGCGGGCCACCCCCGGCAAACAATTCCCGCGCCGCAGACCTGTCGCGCCAATAGGCAAACGAGCGTTCCCCCACCGCGTCCGTCGCGATGGCATAAAGCCCCGGCGCACGGTCCACACTTGCCCCGACCAGCGACGTATCCAGACCTTCGCCCTGCATGAAATCCAGCATTTGCGCGCTGAACTGATCCTGCCCCAGACGGGTGACATAAAATACCGCCATATCCGGCGCACAGCGTTTCAGGTAAATCGCCGTGTTCAGCGTATCGCCGGCAAAGCCAATTCTGGCACTGCCCGCGCGGTCCCTGTCCAGCGTCAGTTCGACCATCGCCTCGCCTATACAGGCGACTTTTAGGGCCGGAATGTCAGGAATGTTCTGTTGCATGCACGTTTTCCCGCCGCCAGATTATCAACCCCGATATGACAATAATCACCGCCCCCACCAGGGTCCAGCCATCAGGGGTGGTGCCAAACACCAGATAGCTGGCGATGCTCATATAGATGATGAAGGAATAGCCATAAGGCATCAATGCGCTGGCCGGGGCAAAGGCATGTGCGCGCGTCAAAAGTTCATGCCCGGCCCAGCCCCAGACCCCAACGCCAATCAGCAGGCCCCAGTCCAACAGGCCATCCGGTGTCCGCCAGGTCAGTACCGCAGGCACCAACAAAACCAGCGTACCGATTGCACCAACATAAAATTGCATCGTTTCGGTGCTAACCGCCCCGGCCAATCGCCGTGTCAGGATCGAATACAGCGAAAAGGAAATGGCGTTAAGGACCGCCAGAAGAGCGCTCCAATGGACACTTATGCCAAAGGGTCTGACCACGATCAGCACACCGGCAAAGCCCAGGATGATGGCAAACCAGCGCCATTTCCCAACCCGTTCACCCAGCAATGGCATGGACAGGGCGCACACAATGATCGGGGCCGAAAACAGGATAGCCGAGGTGATGGTCAGCGACAGATACTTCAGCACGAAAAAGTTGATCGCCGTCGAAGTAATCAACAATCCCGCACGCAGGATCACAAGGCCCGGATGCGCCGAGGCAAACCGCCGCCAGGTCCAACCCCCGCTGCCGATCTGCACCAGTGAGATGGCCAAATGCCCGGCATAGCGCATAAAGGCGATCTGCAAGCCGGGGATGCCAAGCAGAACCAACCACTTGGCAGACGTATCAATGAACGAAAAGAACAGATACGTCACCAGCATCATGACAATGCCCAGCCGGGCACGGTCGTGGCGCATCTGTCCCCCCGGCCCGGCCACCGTCAGTCCGCGAACCGCTTGACGTAGAAATCAACCATTTCGGCCACCATGCTGTCACCCATGCCCTGATCGACCGCCTTTGTCATCGCCTCGCTGGCGCATCCCGACATGATCGTTTGCGCGCCCAGATCGCTGGCCATATCGCGGTAATACCCCACATCCTTGGCGGCGTTACGGATCGAGAACGCCAATACATTCGGGTCCCCGTCAACACCGTAGGCCTTGATGAAATCCATCATGCCGGACCGCAAAGGCCCGGCTGACATCACATCATACAAGGCCTGGCGCGGCACATTGGCCCGGTCAGCCATGGCAAATGCCTCGGACATGGCGTTGGCCGTGGTCATGGCAAAGAAGTTGTTGATCAGCTTGATGGTGTGGCCCGACCCCAGTGGCCCCAGATGAAAGACGTTTTCACCCAGATCATCCAGCACCGGGCGCACCCGGTCAAACGCCGCACGATCCCCGGCGCACATGATGTTAAGCAACCCATCAACCGCATGCGAAGGCGTCCGCCCCAGCGGCGCATCCAGATAGATCGCCCCGGCGGCGGCCACCTCGGCCCCCAGCGTCTTGGTCGATCCCGGCAGGGACGTGCCAAAGTCAATCACCGTCATGCCCGGCCTTAGCCCGGCAATCACCCCATCCGCGCCCCGCATCCGGGCCTCGACCGAGGCCGACGTGTCCATGCACAGCATCACGATATCCGCGGCCCCGGCCACCGCGCGCGCATGTGGTGCCTCGGTTGCACCGCCAGCCACCGCCGCATCGACCCGCGGGCGTGTCACGTTGCCCAGAACGCTCAGGCAATAGCCAAGCGACTGAAGGCGGCCAACCATTGCGGCCCCCATCAGCCCAAGCCCGATAAATCCGATATTTGGTTTTGTCATTGGTC
>DAOUPC010000033.1 GCA_030626365.1 Paracoccaceae bacterium | reverse complement strand
TCCAGTGACAGCGGTTCGATGGCCGGGGTCAGTTCCTCCATCAAGGCGCGGATTGCCCGGGATGCCTCGGCATAGGCCTGTATTCGGGGTCTGATGATCACCGCGTCCGGGCACAGTTTTATGGCCTGAAACATCGGCATGGCCGAATGCACGCCACGGATACGCGCGACGTAACAGGCGGTAGACACCACCCCACGCCGCCCGCCGCCAATGATCACCGGTTTATCGGCCAGGTCCGGATTGTCGCGCTTTTCGACCGAGGCATAGAACGCATCGCAATCCATATGCGCGATTGTCAGATCAAACAGTTCCGGATGGGCCAGCACGCGCGGACTGGCGCAGGACGGGCAGCGCCGGGCGGTATCGATTCTGGTCAGGCAATCTCGGCATAAGGCGGGCATGACAATGGGGTATCCGGCGGGGGCAATGGCACCTGTATACAGGTGCGAATGTGGAATGTCTGCGCCCACGCGGGGCGGCTTGTGGCCTTTGCCGGGACATATTGCGGACAGTCACGGGTGTTGCAATATTTTGTCGGGCGCACGATTTGGGCGGATTTTATGATTTTATTGCAGTATGTTACAACAAAACCCCCCGCTGCTGAGGCGGGGGGAGGTGACGAACCACAGGAAGAAACGGTTCGTCGGGGGGAGTATTATAGATGCAGAATCGCCTAAAAATGTGAATTCGTATAGTCAGGAATTCCATAGTGCTTAAATATACATTTTATTTTGTGCCTTTACGGGCACAAGGCTGACAAGGGGGGTTACAGCCCGTTCAGCGTGCTTAGAATTGCCTGTGCGGCACCGCGTGGATCGGGTGCCTGCCAGATGGGGCGACCGACGACAATGTGGTCCGCGCCGTTGGAAATGGCCTGTGCCGGTGTCGCGACACGTTTCTGATCGCCCTTGGCGGCACCAGCCGGACGCACACCCGGCGTGACGATCAGCCGGCCACTTGCCTGTGGCAAAGCCCGGATCATCGCCGCCTCGTGTGGCGAGGCAATGACCCCGTCTGCCCCTGCCTCGAACGCCAGTGCGGCACGTTCCAGCACCAGATCGGGCAGATCGCCGGGCTTGATCAGCCCATCATCCAGATCACGCCGGTCAAGCGAGGTAAGGATCGTCACGGCAAGGATTTTCATGTCCTTTCCGGCGCTCCCTTCCTTGGCGGCGCGCACCACATGCGGGTCCCCCTGCACGGTCAGAAAATCCAGATCGAACTGTGTCAGCCCCCGAACGGCGGCCTCTATCGTGGCGCTGATGTCAAACAGCTTCATGTCCAGAAAGATGCGTTTGCCCTGTTCCTGCTTTAGCTCATTGGCCAGCGCCAGTCCGCCGCCGGTCAACATCCCCAACCCGATTTTGTAGAAATTGACCGCATCGCCCAACCGCCGGGCCAGATCCAGTCCCTGAACTGCATTGGCGACATCAAGGGCTACGATCAGGCGGTCATCTGGCTTGGAAAACATCGGGCTGGCCTTGTTTGTTGCGCACGGGGCCTGACTATCCGCTGTACGGGGCGTTTGTCTATGCCATTTGCCGGCAGCCGTCGCGGCGCAGGGCAAATTCGCGATTGGGCTGGATGCGCGTCAAATTGCGCCTATCCCAGGCCTTGAAGCGCGCGGGTTTTATTCCCAGATTGAATACGAGGCCCAACCAGTGGCGTGCCGCATAGCGGGCGCTGACCTTAGGGCGCTTTGAAAAGGAGAGACAAATGGACTTAACCAAGTTCACCGAGCGGGCACGCGGTTTTGTGCAGGCCGCCCAGACGATTGCGATGCGCGAAGGCCATCAGCGACTGACCCCGGAGCATATACTCAAGGCATTGATGGATGATGATCAGGGGCTGGCCAGCAACCTGATTACCCGCAGTGGTGGCACCCCCGCCCGCGTGGTCGAGGCGCTGGACGCCCTTATGGCCAAAATTCCACAGGTCAGCGGCGATGCTGGCCAGACCTATATGGACGCCACCACCGGCAAGGTTCTGGCCGAGGCCGAAAAACTGGCCAAAAAGGCCGGCGACAGCTTTGTGCCGGTTGAACGGGTGCTGATGGCGCTGTGCATGGTCAAATCCAAGGCCAAGGATGCGCTGGATGCAGGGGCCGTGACCGCGCAAAAGCTGAACGAGGCAATCAATGACATTCGCAAGGGGCGCACCGCCGATACGGCCACGGCCGAGGAAGGCTATGATGCGCTCAAGAAATATGCGCGCGACCTGACCGAGGCCGCACGCGAGGGCAAGATCGACCCGATCATTGGTCGTGATGATGAAATCCGGCGCACCATGCAGGTGCTTAGCCGGCGGACCAAGAACAACCCGGTTCTGATCGGTGAACCCGGCGTTGGTAAAACGGCGATTGCCGAAGGTCTGGCCTTGCGCATCATCAATGGTGACGTGCCCGAATCCCTGCGCGACAAGAAACTGTTATCGCTTGATATGGGCGCGCTGATTGCCGGTGCCAAATACCGCGGTGAATTCGAAGAGCGCCTAAAGGCGGTTCTGACCGAAGTGACCGAGGCGGCGGGTGAAATCATCCTGTTCATCGACGAGATGCACACGTTGGTCGGGGCCGGTAAATCGGATGGTGCGATGGACGCGGCCAACCTGATCAAACCTGCCCTTGCGCGGGGCGAGTTGCATTGCGTTGGCGCGACCACGCTGGATGAATACCGCAAATACGTTGAAAAAGATGCGGCCCTTGCGCGCCGGTTCCAGCCAGTTGTGGTGGCCGAACCCACGGTCGAAGACACGGTGTCGATTCTGCGGGGCATCAAGGAAAAATACGAACTTCACCACGGGGTGCGGATATCTGACACGGCGCTGGTTTCGGCGGCAACGCTGTCGCATCGTTACATCACCGACCGGTTTTTGCCGGACAAGGCAATCGACCTGATGGACGAGGCCGCATCGCGCCTGCGCATGGAAGTGGACAGCAAGCCAGAAGAACTGGACGCGCTGGACCGCCAGATCCTGCAAATGCAGATCGAGGCCGAAGCCCTGCGGCTTGAGGATGACACAGCCTCCCGCGATCGGCTGGAAACACTGGAAAAGGATCTGGCGGATTTGCAGGAAAGCAGCGCCGAAATGACCGCACAGTGGCAGGCCGAGCGGGACAAGATGGCCGGCGCGCGCGACATCAAGGAGCAGCTTGAAAAGGCCCGCGCCGAACTGGATATCGCCAAGCGCGAAGGTAATCTGGCCAAGGCGGGTGAACTGTCTTACGGCGTGATCCCCGATCTGGAAAAGCAACTGGCTGATGCAGAAGGTCGCGAAGACAGCGACCGGATGGTTTCCGAGGCCGTGCGCCCGGAACAGATTGCCGCCGTGGTTGAACGCTGGACCGGAATTCCGGTGGCCCGGATGCTGGAAGGCGAGCGTGAAAAGCTGCTGCGCATGGAGGACGAGTTGCACAACCGGGTGATCGGCCAGAATACGGCCGTGCGGGCCATATCAAACGCGGTACGGCGCGCCCGTGCCGGGCTGAACGACGAAGGCCGCCCCCTGGGCAGCTTCCTGTTCCTTGGGCCAACCGGCGTGGGTAAGACCGAACTGACCAAAGCGGTGGCCGAGTTCCTGTTTGACGACGACAACGCGATGGTGCGTATCGATATGTCCGAGTTCATGGAAAAACACAGCGTTGCGCGCCTGATCGGTGCCCCTCCGGGCTATGTTGGTTATGACGAGGGCGGTGTGCTGACCGAAGCGGTGCGGCGCAGGCCCTATCAGGTTGTACTGTTCGACGAGGTCGAAAAGGCCCACCCGGATGTGTTCAACGTGCTGTTGCAGGTGCTGGATGACGGTATTCTGACCGATGGTCAGGGGCGCACCGTGGACTTTAAGCAGACGCTGATTGTGCTGACCTCCAACCTTGGGTCTCAGGCGCTTAGCCAGTTGCCCGAAGGGGGCGATGCGGCAGATGCAAAGCGCGATGTGATGGATGCGGTGCGGGCCCATTTCCGGCCTGAATTCCTGAACCGTCTGGATGAAACGATCATCTTTGACCGCCTCGCCCGCGAGGATATGGATGGCATCGTCGATATACAGTTGGCCCGGCTTAAGAAGCGTCTGGCAATCCGCAAGATCACCCTTGAACTGGATCAGGGTGCGCGCACATGGCTGGCCGACGAAGGTTATGACCCGGTGTTTGGCGCGCGTCCGTTAAAGCGGGTGATCCAGCGTGCCTTGCAGAACCCGCTGGCCGAAAGGCTGCTGGGTGGTGACGTAAAGGATGGCGATACCATCCCCGTCAGTGCCGGGGCTGATGGGCTGATCATCGGTGAACGCACCGGGGCCTCTAGCCGCCCGGCCCCGGATGATGCGGTGCTGCACTAGGGTCAGGACCCTAAGCCCTTAAGGCACGGGCAGGCAAAACCTGCCCGTGTTCTGTGTGCGTTATCTGAACCGTAATGTTCCCAATGCGCGTGATCCGTCCACCAACAGGATATCGCCCACCTGTTTTATCCCCGCGTTGCCGGGCAGCGCATTGATGATCCCGACAAGGCCATGTTCACTGTCGGGGCCGACAATCGCAACGGTGCGCAGGGCCACGACCCCACCGTCAGTATCGATGTAGCGGCCCAGGGTCTCGATCGCCAGATAGGGGCCGACCTTGGCGCGGCGCTGTGCGTCGATCTGTGCCTTTTCCGGGTCAACCACCGATACCACAAACGCCTGTTTGGCGATGCGGGCCAGATGGTTCATCCGCGTCTGATCATCGCCCATCGGAATGGTGATCGGCACGAGTTGAAGGCTGGATATAAGTTGGTTGTCTTCGGTGGCAAAGTTGACCTTGTAAATGCCGCTGCCACCGGGGGCCGGTTCAACCCTGATGTTTTTCGTCCGGTCCGTCGGCACCGTAAAGCTGAATGGGATCGGCACGGCAATATTGTGTTTGGCCGCAAAATCCGCCCCGAACGACAATCGCTTGCCGACCACCAACCCCTCGACGGTCAGGGGGTTGACCTCAACCGTGGTGCCTGTGGTCTGGGCCGCCAACGGGGCCGCAAGGCAAAGGGACAAAGCGCATATGGCGGCTGTAATGGGTTTACGTGAAAACATAATCGGTCCTTTCTGATTTTCCCCACTTTATGGGTTGCCAAGCCTCTGTAAACATTTGTTTTCCATAAAACTGATCGGGGGGGCGTTGTTGTGGCACTGCCCCGCGTGTCATTGATGGGTGTGCCCTGACCGTGACGATGTGTTCGCACGGCTTGCACCCAAGCGCCCCACACCCTACATCTGCGCCCCATGGCCAAGGATAAACAAAACCCCAATTACAAGGTGGTCGCCGAAAACCGGCGGGCACGGTTTGATTATGCGATCGAGGATGACCTCGAATGTGGCATCCTTCTGGAAGGTTCCGAGGTAAAATCCCTGCGGGTCGGCGGGGCAAACATCGCCGAAAGCTATGCCGCCGTGGACGAGGGCGAACTGTGGCTGGTCAATTCCTATATCGCGCCCTACGCACAGGCCAAAACATTCCGTCACGAAGAACGCCGACGGCGCAAATTGCTGGTGTCACGCCGGGAAATGGCGAACCTGTGGAACGCGACCCAGCGCAAGGGCATGACGCTGGTGCCGCTGGTGATGTATTTCAACCACAAGGGGTTGGCCAAGCTGAAGATCGGCATCGGCAAGGGCAAAAAGCTGCACGACAAACGCGAAACCCAGGCGCGCCGCGACTGGGGCCGCCAAAAGGCGCGCCTGTTGAAGGACAACAGGTAAGCGGCACCCATAATCCGGCGTGTTTGGCCCGATCGCGGTGCGACCGACCCGACCCTTGCAACGCTGGCTGCCGGGGCGTAGTCAAAAAGGTGACATTTTATCAGGGGATTCACTGTGCAGGACGATCCAAAAACACTTGTCTCGACCGACTGGCTGGCGGCGCATCTCAAGACCCCGGATTTGCGGGTTCTGGATGGGTCCATGTACCTGCCGCAAGCGGGGCGCGATGCGCGCGCCGAATATGATGCGGCCCACATTCCGGGTGCGCGGTTCTTTGATATCGACGATATTTCAGATCAGCGGTCCGAACTGCCGCATATGGTGCCCCCGGTTGAAAAATTCATGTCCCGCTTGCGGGCGATGGGCGTTGGTGATGGCCATCAGGTGGTGGTCTATGACGGCTCTGGTCTGATGTCGGCGGCGCGGATCTGGTGGTTGTTCCGGCTGATGGGGCAGACCAACGTGGCGGTTCTGGACGGGGGCCTGCCCAAATGGCTGGCCGAGGGGCGGGAAACCGAAGACATGCCCCCCATGATACGCGACCGGCACATGACCGTGCGGGTGCAGAACCATTTGGTGCGCGATGTCACGCAAGTGTCTGCCGCTGCCAAGCTGGGTGATCATGAAATTATCGATGCGCGGTCTGCCGGCCGGTTCGCCGGGACCGAACCCGAACCGCGCGACGGGCTGAGGTCGGGCCATATTCCGGGGTCGCGCAATGTTCATTATCTGGACCTGCTGAACGCGGATGCGACCATGAAAACCCCTGATGGTACGCGCGATGTGTTCCATGCTGCGGGCGTGGATCTGTCCAGACCGGTCATCACCACCTGCGGGTCCGGTGTCACCGCCGCCATCCTTAGCCTGGCGCTTGAGCGTATGGGCAAGACCGATCATGCGCTTTACGACGGATCATGGTCCGAATGGGGCGCGTTCCCCACCCTTCCTGTCGCCACCGGAGACATCTGATGTTCAACCAACTTAAACCCCAGCCCGCCGATAAAATCCTTGCCCTGATGGCGGCCTTTCGCAAAGACCCGCGTACAGACAAGATTGACCTGGGTGTCGGGGTCTACAAGGACGCCACCGGCAACACACCGGTCATGCGCGCCATCAAGGCCGCCGAACATCGCCTGTGGGAGGAACAGACAACCAAGGCCTATGTCGGTCTGGTTGGTGATCCGGCTTACGGTGACGCGATGATCAACCTTATTCTGGGCAACGCCGTTTCACGCGAAAACATCGGCGCGGCGGCCACGCCCGGCGGCACCGGTGCCGTGCGACAGGCGTTTGAACTGATCCAGATGGCCAGCCCCGATGCACGGGTGTTTGTGTCCAACCCGACCTGGCCGAACCATATTTCGATCCTTGGATATCTGGGCATCGAAACGGTCGCCTATCGGTATTTCGACGATGAAACCCGTGGTGTTGATTTTGATGGCATGATCGAGGACCTGAAAACCGCCCGCAAGGGTGACGTGGTCCTGCTGCATGGTTGTTGCCACAACCCGACAGGGGCCAACCTGAACCTGGTGGAATGGCAGGCGGTGATCGACGTGCTGAACGCGACCGGCGCGATCCCGATGATCGACATTGCCTATCAGGGCTTTGGCGAGGGGCTGGAACAGGATGCCGCCGCAACCCGTCTGGTGGCGTCCAGTGTGCCCGAGTGTCTGATCGCGGCCAGTTGTTCCAAGAACTTCGGTATCTACCGCGAACGTACCGGGCTGTTGATGGCCGTAAGCCAGGATGCCGGGCAGCGCCAGTTGAACCAGGGCACGCTGGCGTATCTTAACCGACAAAACTATTCCTTCCCGCCGGATCATGGCGCGCGTCTGGTGACCATGATCCTGAATGACGATGCCTTGCGTGCCGACTGGGCATCAGAGCTGGAGGATGTGCGCCAATCGATGCTTTCGCTGCGCCAATCACTGGCGGGTGAATTGCAACGCCTGACCGGATCGGACCGGTTTGCCTTTCTTGGCCAGCATCGCGGCATGTTCTCGCGGCTTGGGGCCTCGCCAGAGATGGTTGAAAAACTGCGGGCCGATCATGGCATCTACATGATCGGCGACAGCCGGATGAACATTGCCGGGCTGAACGCGGACACGGTGCCGATACTGGCGCAGGCAATTGTTGACGTAGGTGTCTGAGGGGCCTGAAACGCGACTGACAAACGGCTGACAAAAACCGCCCGGACACGAAATCCGGGCGGCAGTATGTGGCACAGTATGGGCCATCAGCCCTGTTTCAGAAATGATAGGCCGATTCACCGTGGCTGGTCAGGTCCAGCCCCTGGCGTTCGTCGTCTTCCTTGACGCGCAGACCAATAAGCATGTCGATGATCTTGTAAAGCACCAGCGATATAACCCCGCACCAGATGATGGTGATGGCCACGGCCTGGGCTTGGATCCAGGTTTGACCGGCGATTGAATAGCTGTCTCCGCCTGTCCCGCCCAGACCGGGGGCGGTGAAGATACCGGTGCCGATGGCCCCGATGATGCCGCCAATGCCGTGGATGCCGAACACATCAAGGCTGTCGTCATAACCAAAGCGATTTTTCACCGTTGAGACAAAGAAATAACATACCCCCGAGGCAATCGCGCCCAGGGCGATGGCCCCAACCGGGCCGACCGACCCGGCCGCCGGGGTGATGGCCACCAGACCGGTAACCATGCCCGATGCAGCACCCAGCATCGATGCCTTGCCGCGAAATACCGCCTCGATCAGTGACCAGGCCAGAATGGCCCCGGCGGTGGCAGTAAAGGTGTTGATCATCGCCAAAGCGGCACCGCCGTTGGCCTCAAGGTTGGACCCGGCGTTGAAACCGAACCAGCCAACCCACAACAACGAGGCACCGACCAGCGTCAGGGTCATTGAATGCGGTGCCATCATGTCCTTGCCCAGACCAATGCGTTTGCCGACCATGATCGCCCCGACCAACCCGGCAACGCCTGCGTTGATATGCACCACGGTGCCGCCGGCAAAATCAAGTGCGCCCATGTTGAATATCAGACCGGCACCATCCCAGACCATATGTGCGATGGGGAAATAGACCAGAGTGACCCAGAGAACGACAAAAACCATAATGGCCGAAAACTTCATCCGTTCGGCAAATGCCCCGACGATCAGCGCCGGGGTGATGGCGGCAAAGGTCATCTGAAAGGCGATGAACACGAATTCCGGGATCACCACGCCGTCGGTAAATGTCGCCGACATGCTGTCCATCGTGACGCCAGCCAGAAACAGCTTTCCGAACCCGCCCCAATAGGGGCTGGTGGCGCCGCCAAAGGCCATCGAATAACCCCAGACCACCCATATCACCATCACCAGTGCGGTGATCAGGGTACATTGCATCAGGACCGACAGCATGTTCTTGGTCCGCACCAGACCGCCATAGAACAGGGCCAGCCCCGGCAGGATCATCATCAGGACCAATAGGGTGGAAACCATCATCCATGCCACATCGCCCTTGTCCATGACCGGCTCTCCGGTCTGCGCCAGGGCGGGCAGGGCAATGGCTGACAGCAGGGCGGCCAGTCCGGTAATTCTTGCTGGGGTCATCTTCATCATATGTCTCACTTTGTTCAGGTCTGGCGCGTGGTTGCTGTGTGGTGTTCCCGGCCTTTTCCCACAGGCCAAAAGTTCTGCGCTTTGCACTGGCAGAAAAAGCGGGCTGATCAAAAAATGGAATGGTTTTCCCGGAAATATTACCGACACAGTGAAATTTAGCCTAAAAATCAGGCATAAAATACGAAATGGCTAATAATTAATCCAAATCAAAAGGTGCAATTGCAAAAACCTTCCCCTCTACAAACCCGCCACACCAGAGTAATGTGCATCAAAAGAAAAGGCCGGGCAGGCCAGGCAGGATCAAGCATGACGGATTCCAGACGGCGCAAACCGCCCCTTGTGGCGGACAAACGCTATCCTGCCACCAAGCGCGGGGCGGCGGCCAAACGCGCGTCTGCCAAATCCAAGGCCAAATCCAAACCTGTCAGGAAGACCGCGAAATCCGCCGCACGCAAACGTGCGCCAGCACGGCGATCCAGACGCGGTGGCAAGGGGGGTGGGTTTTTCGGCTGGATCGCAGGTCGCTTTCGCGCCGTCATTCGCTGGGTTTTGCGGCTTGTCTGGGCGCTGACCTGGCGTGCCGGTCTGGTTGCGACCCTGCTGGTGGCAGCAGCGGTGGGGTACATCTATAAAGACCTGCCCGAGGTTGGCGCATTGCTGGATGGTCGCGCGCGCGGGTCGGTGACAATGCTGGACCGCGCGGGGCAGGTGTTTGCCTGGCGCGGTGATCAGTTCGGCGGGGTGGTGACGGTGCAAACTGTTTCGCCGTATTTGCGCAACGCCATAATCGCCACCGAGGACAAGCGGTTTTATAGCCATTTCGGGGTCAGTCCGCGCGGGGTTGCCAGTGCTGTGCGCATTAACCTGAGCGAGGGGCGCGGACCATTGTCGGGGCATGGCGGATCGACCATCACCCAACAGACCGCCAAATTGTTGTGTCTGGGGGACCCGTTTGACCCCTCAGCAGGCCAAACCGAACGCGAATACGAGGCCGCCTGCCGCAGGGGCTCTCTTTGGCGCAAGGCCAAAGAGGCGACCTTTGCCATCGCGATGGAGGTAAAATATACCAAGGACGAAATCCTGACCATCTATATGAACCGGACGTTTCTGGGGGCCGGCGCACGGGGGTTTGCCGCCGCCAGCCAGCGGTATTTCGGCAAATCAGCAGCAGAAGTCAGCCCGGCCGAGGCGGCGATGCTGGCCGGATTGCTGGTGGCCCCGACGCGTTATGCCCCAACCAACAACCTGACCCGCGCCCAGAACCGGGCCGGGGTGATTGTTGGGCTGATGCAGGATCAGGGATACCTGAGCGCGGCCGAGGCACGCGAGGCTATCAACAATCCCGCACAGCTTTCGGCGGCGGCGGCGGCTCGTGCGGGCGGCTATTTCGCCGATTGGGTGATGGCAAGCGGACCAGAGTATTTTACCCGCAACACGACCGAGGATGTGATCATTCGCACCACGATGGATCAGCGCATTCAGGCCTCGGCCGAAGAGGCGATGCAATTCATCTTTCAGGAAAAGGTCAAAAAAGGGTCCAAGGCGCAGGCGGCAATTATCGTGATGTCGGCGGATGGGGCGGTGCGGGCGATGGTTGGCGGGCGCGATACCCGTGTATCGGGTGCCTTCAACCGGGCCACACAGGCGCTGCGCCAGACCGGATCGGCGTTCAAACCGTTTGTCTATGCCACCGCGCTTGAACTGGGGTATTCGCCCAATGATCTGGTGTTGGATGAACCGTTTTGCATGACGATCCCCGGATCGGGCCAGTGGTGCCCGAAAAACTATACCAACAAACATTACGGCGAGGTGACACTGACGCGCGCGCTCAGGGATTCGCTGAATGTGCCGGCGGTCAAGATATCCGAAAGCGTTGGCCGTGATCTGGTGCGCAAGGTGGCAGGTGAATTTGGCATCGAGAGCGACCTTGCGCTTGGTCCGGCGCTGGCGCTGGGCGCGTCGGAAAGCACATTGATTGAAATGACCGGGGCCTATGCCGGTATCCTTAATGGCGGGTCGTCTGTGACGCCCTATGGGTTGATCGAATTGCAGCTTTTGGGGGACACGAACCCAGTGATGGGTATGGGCGGCGGCATTGGTGAACGGGTTGTTCAGACGGCAGCGGCGGAACAGTTGATCTGGATGATGGAAAAGGTGGTGGCCGAAGGGTCTGGTCGACGTGCCGCCCTGCCGGGGTGGCAGGCGGCGGGCAAGACCGGCACGACACAGGCCGCACGGGACGCGTGGTTCATCGGCTTTACGGCTGATTATGTGACTGGTGTGTGGATGGGCTATGACGATAACACCCCCCTGAAGGGCGTCACCGGCGGTGGGTTGCCTGCCGAGATATGGCATGAAACCATGATCCGCGTACACGAGGGGCTGGAGCCAAAACCATTGCCAATGCGCCCGCCTGTGCCCCGCAACGATACACAGGAATCAGAACGCGGCAACAAAGGGGGTGGATCGCTGGGCGAAGTGGTCGATCAGGTGTTGCGCGACATATTCGGTGGTGGAGGCGGTGGAAAACCCGCCAAACCGGTGAACAGATAGGGTGTTTTGCAGCTGATTGGGATGTGTGTCGTACCTGACTGCCCCCAATCAGGGCAATAGTGGCGTGCGCCCCTGATCGCCCAGCAACCAGCAATCCCGCCCTTCAAATACCGCCGGATGGATCGGACGGCCATAGCCCGCCCCGCCGTCCAGATCGATGCGGTTGCCGAAATGCTGTGGGAAATCCAGTGCCGTATGACCATGCACCACCAGCCAGGGGTGCGGATCTGTGTAGGTCAGGAACGGGTCACGTATCCAGACCAGGTCGTCCTCGATCTGGTCCGCAAGCGCAACACCGGGAAGGATGCCCGCATGGACAAACAGCAATTCGCGATGCCGATACCAAAGGGGCAGCCCCGAAAGAAAGTCCAGATGCGCCTGAGGGACCGCCGCACGGGCGGCTTTCAGGTCGGCCTTGGATGCGGGGTCGCCCACATCCGCGACGCCATATGACGCCAGCGTCGTGGCCCCACCAAGGCGGTAATCCAACCATCCCAGACCGGATTTTATACGTTTGTCATATTGCATGCCAGTGCGCACAAACCGGTCGAACATACGATCATGGTTGCCTTTCAGCACATGCCAGTTCCGGCCTGCCGCCTGCCCCTGCATCAGGTGGTCAATCACCCCGCGGCTGTCCGGCCCGCGGTCCGTCAGGTCACCCATGAACACGATACGGGCGTCCGGGCCACCATCGCGGTCAATCAGGTCAAGCGCCCCAAGCAGCATTTCAAGCTGCCCGTGGATGTCACCGATGGCATAGATCGTCATGTTTCGTTCCCGTCAGTCAGGTCAGGGTAAAGGCCCTGAAAGGCAAATCCGTATCAGACCGTTTTACCGGGGTCCACGGATTTCCTGACAAGGGGTCACCGGGCCATCATGGCGTTATAACTGAACCCAATCAGCGGGCGGTTTGCCTTTTCCGGGGTGCAGCGTGCCACATTTCGGGCAGGTCCGGGCCTGGGTATCATTGTGGAACGCGTCATAGATCTGTGGCAGGGCCGTGACGATGCCACTGGGGTCGGCCAGCGCCACCTCGATACGATGCACGCGGGTTCCACAGTCAAAACAATACCATTCAAACCCCTCTTTCATGCCAGCCATACGCGGGCTTTCGACGACAATGCCAAGGGACCCTTCCTGCGGGCGCTGTGGGGCGTGGATGGTGTGCGGAGGCATCAGGAATACCTCGCCTTCGCGGATTGGCACATCGTAAATCTCGCCGTTTTCGGCGATCTTCAGCATCATGTCCCCGCGTATCTGGTAAAACCATTCCTCGACCGGATCATCGTGAAAATCGACGCGGGTGTTGGGGCCGCCAACGACCATCACGATCATACCCGAATCGGTGTGCAACAACTGGTTGTTGACCGGGGGTTTCAGTTTGTCGGCATTATCTTTCACCCAACCTTCAAAGTTGAAGGGGATAAGTTTGGGATGGATCGGCATGGGGCTCTCCTTGGAATGACCGCCAAAAGGGCTGTTCGCAGCGACGGCCACAGGATCGGAAGGTTCAGGTATAAATTCAAGGGCGGATTGCCGATCTGGGTATTTCAAAAACAAATACCCGAACGTAAAAAGAGCGCCGCCATTTCGGGCGATGCTCTGTTCGCCCATACGGGCGTCTTTGCGTTGGTATCGGTGCCGCGTCAGGCCACGTCGAACGCCAGTGGTTTGACCTGGGTGAACAGCCCGGTTGTCTCAAGCTGAGCCGTGACCGATGGGCCGACCTGCGCGTCAACATAAAGCAGGGCAATC
>DAOUPC010000284.1 GCA_030626365.1 Paracoccaceae bacterium | reverse complement strand
TGTCAAATCCGATACCTGCGCCGCTATCGGGAATGGCGGGCGAACACGCCGCAAGAAACCCCATGATCAGGGTTAAAGTAATTGCTCGCATAACTGCTGTCCTGCTGCTCTTGTTTTTCTTAGGCGCTAGGTTACCACCATTTGCCCGGTTTGGCCACAAATCCGGCCGCCCCTTCCAGCGTATGGGCGCAATTCAGCAGATCGCCCTCTTCCCAGGGACGCCCGATCAGTTGCAGGCCCAGCGGCAAACCCTGTCCATTCACCCCCGCCGGCACCGAGATACCAGGCAGGCCCGCAAGGTTCACGGTCACGGTGAACACATCGTTCAGGTACATCTGCACCGGGTCGGCATTGGCCATCTCGCCCAGCCCGAATGCGGCAGACGGGGTGGCGGGCGTCAGGATCGCGTCGATGCCGGTGGCGAACACCTGTTCAAAGTCACGCTTGATCAGGGTGCGGACCCGGCGGGCACGGTTGTAATAGGCGTCATAAAAACCGGCTGACAACACATAGGTGCCAATCATCACCCGGCTCTGGACCTCGTGCCCAAAGCCTTCGGCGCGGGTTTTTTCGTACATCTCGGTAATGCCATCGCCCGCATCCAGCGTGGCGCGGTGGCCATAGCGCACACCGTCATAGCGCGCCAGGTTGCTTGATGCCTCGGCCGGGGCGATCACGTAATAGGCCGGCAGCGCGTATTTGGTATGCGGCAGGGATATATCGACAATTTCAGCCCCTGCATCGCGCAGCATATCCGCGCCATCCATCCACAGCTTTTCAATCTCGTCCGGCATGCCATCCATGCGGTATTCGCGCGGAATACCGATCTTTTTGCCGCGAATGTCACCGGTCAGCATCGCCTCAAAGTCCGGCACTGCCAGATCGGCGCTGGTACTGTCCTTTGGGTCGTGCCCGGACATCGTGCCCAGCATGATTGCCGCATCACGCACCGATTTGGTCATCGGTCCGGCCTGATCCAGCGAACTGGCAAAGGAAATAATGCCCCAGCGCGAACACCGCCCATAGGTGGGTTTGATCCCGACAATGCCGGTAAAGGCCGCAGGCTGGCGAATTGACCCGCCCGTGTCTGTCCCGGTGGCCGCCAGACACAGGTCCGCCGCCACAGCCGCCGCCGACCCGCCAGAAGACCCACCCGGCGTCAGGGGTGCGTCGTCACCGCCGCAGCGCCAGGGGCTGACCACATCGCCATAGGTGCTGGTTTCGTTGGTGGACCCCATGGCGAATTCATCCATGTTCAGCTTGCCCAGCATGACGGCCCCCGCATCGGCCAGATTCTGGCTGACGGTGGATTCATATTCCGGCACAAAGCCCTGCAAAATGCGCGATCCCGCCTGCGAGGCCACGCCTTTGGTGCAAAACAAGTCCTTGATCCCGATCGGCAGACCGCACATGGCCGGCGCATCACCTGCCTGCAGGCGCTTATCGGCGGCGCGCGCGCGTTCAATCGCCAGTTCGGGGGTCTTGTGCACAAACGCATTCAGCGCCCCTGCCCCTTCGATTTCGCCAAGGCAGGCGTTTGTCAGTTCCACAGATGTCACATCGCCCTTGCGCAGCGCATCACGCGCCCCCGAAAGGCCCAGTTTGTTCAGATCAGCCATTATTCCACCACCTTGGGCACAGCAAAAAAGCCTTCGCGCGCATCCGGCGCGTTCGCCAGTATCTTTTCCTGCTGGTTGCCGTCCGTCACCACGTCTTGGCGCCGCTTCAGCCGCTGCGGCGTGACAGAGGTCATCGGTTCAACCCCCTCAACGTCCACTTCGTTCAGCTGTTCAATAAAGCCAAGGATCGCGTTGAATTCCAAGGCCAGCGCCGGCAGCGCGTCATCCTCGACCTTGATCCGGGCCAGTTTGGCCACCCGGGCGGCGGTGCTTTGATCTATCGACATGGGGGGCCCTCTTTGGCGTGCCACACCTTCATGTGCCACTGGTTCATGCGTTACAGGCGCGTTTACCCCCGCACCGCACCGCCCGCAAGCCTTGAGCCCGCAAAAGTCCGTTTGTCAGGGGCATGGTTTTTTGCCACACGCCTGATAGGTTTGCGTAAATCTGTTAGGAGAAAGACATGAAACTGATCTGGATGGGGCATAGCAGCTTTCGACTGGAAATTGGCGGCCAGGTGTTGCTGATCGATCCCTGGCTGACCGGTAACCCGGTCCTGCCCGAGGCGCGCCACGACGAGGCCATCAACGGGGCCACGCATATTCTGCTGACACATGCGCATTTCGACCATGCCGCAGATGTCGTGGGGCTGGCCAAACGGCTGGGGGTGCCGGTGGTCGGGCAATACGATCTGATGGGGTTCTGGGGCGAAACCGAGGAAATCGAAACCGTTGGCTTTAACAAAGGCGGCACGGTTGATCTGGGCGGGGTAAAGGTGTCGATGGTCAATGCGGTGCATTCATCGACCTTTGCCACACCGGACGGGCCCCGCACCGGCGGGTCGGAATGCGGATACATGATCGCCGCCGAAGACAAGACGATCTATGTCAGCGGCGACACCGACATCATGGCCGACATGGACTGGATGGGCGATTATTACAAACCCGATATCGGCATCCTGTGCGCCGGCGGGCATTTCACCATGGACATGGCCATGGCCACCTATGCCGCCAGACGGTTCTTTGACTTTGCCACCGTCATCCCGTGCCATTACAAGACCTTCCCCCTGCTGGAGCAATCGGCACAGGTGCTGATTGACGGCTTGCCGGGGGTATCGGTGATCGAACCCAAAGTGATGTCTGCAATCGTGCTTTGATCGCCAGTCATATGTGAACCGGCCCCTTTTGGGCCGGAACACGATATTTCGCCATGATATACGGGCAACATAAAACCACCGGGACGGCCAAAGATTACCCGCATTCGAAGGCCCCGCCAAAGGCCCTGCCAGGACCCCCGCCAAGACCCCTGTGGCAAGTGGCATAAAAACGCGTGAAAACCATGAATTCACCTCTTGCACACTTGCCACTTATCCCTCATAAGTCCTCGGCATCC
>DAOUPC010000028.1 GCA_030626365.1 Paracoccaceae bacterium | reverse complement strand
TGGCGGACCGAGGAGGATTCGAACCCCCGACCCCCTGATTCGTAGTCAGGTACTCTATCCAGCTGAGCTATCGGTCCACTGAGACAGGCATGTAGCCATAGCGTCCGGCCTTTGCAACCCATAAAGCGCAGCTAAATTGTGCCGTCTCCCTTAGGCAGGCAAATCTCAAAACGGGTGCCATCTGTGCCTGTATGCCCCAGTTCCAGCGTCCCGCCATGACCCCGAACCAGTTCAGCCGAAATCGCCAGTCCCAGCCCCGAACCACCCCTGCGTGTGCCGCCTTGAAACGGGGCAAACAGGTGTTCCTGGGCGCGCGCAGGCAACCCCGGTCCGGTATCCTCGACGGTAACCCACCATGCTGCGCTGTCTTCGCTGGCACCAACCGTGATCGTACCGGGCGCACCCGAGGCGACGATGGCCTGACGCGCATTGCGTACAAGGTTCAGAATGACCCGGAACAATTGTTCGGGGTCCGATCGGATCATCAGTTGCGACGGAATATCCCCGGTCAGGATCACCTGGTTATCCGGGGCGGCCAACCGTTCGCTTTCGATCACGTCCAGCACGACATCCGCCAGGGGGAACATGGTTAGCGTCGGGGGCGGTTCTTCGGCGCGGCCAAAGGCCAGCGTACTTTCACAAAGCGACACGGCGCGGGTGATCGAATTCACCAGCTTGGGGGCCAGACGGCGCACGGTCGGATCCTCACTGGTTTCGATCCGGTCGGTAAACAGTTGGGCCGAGGTCAGGATGTTACGCAGATCATGGCTGATCTTGGCCACAGCACTGCCCAGTTGCGCCAGACGTTCCTTTTGTTTCAGCGCCTGGGTCAGTTCGATCTGAAGCTGTTGCAACGCCTCTTCGGCCTCGCGCAGCTCCCTGATCCCGGCCGAGGGCTGGATAATACCCCGGGCATCCTCGGGGGCGGCGGCATAGCGTTTCATATAGCCCACAACGACCTTGATCGGGCGCACAAGAAACCGGCGCACCGCCGCAAACAACAGCAGGGCCGTAAAGACCGATATAACCGCCGACAAAAGCAGGATACGCAGGCCATAGTCGATCATCGCCATCCGCAGCGGTGCGGTTTCCATTGTCACCTCGATCAGCAGGCCCGCCTTGCGGACCGGGGCCCCGATGACACGGATTATCTGGTTTTCGGGCGTGAACAGCCGGGTCATCGCATCCGAAATCAGCATGGCAGGCCCTACGCCACGCAAATCAAACGTGGTTGAAATGGACCGGGGCATAGGCGAGGACAAAACCAGTTGGCGCACCTCATCCCGACGCAGCACAACGTTAAACACCTCGGCGTTTTCCAGCAACTCTGCCTCAAGCGCGCTTTCCAGCATGTCGTCAGCCAGCAACGCCAGCGATGCAATCTGCGCCCGTTCCAGCCGCGCCAACAGGTAATCTTCGCGGAATCGCGCAATCGACGGCACAAAGATCAGCACCTCGGCGAACATCACAAAGACTGTGGTCAGGATCAGAAACCGGCCTGACAGCGAATTCAGCATAGTGCCCTTTCCTGTGTCAGGGTATCCATCTTTGAACAAACCCAACCACACGTTTAACCATAGGGTTATCAAACAGTCTGGGCGAGAAATAGGCCCCAACAACACGTTTGTTAATCTCGCCAATGGTTGGATAGGGCGCAATCATGCCCGCGATCTGGCCCATTTTCAGCCGGTTGGCCAGCACCAAAGACCAAAGGCCAATCAACTCGCCCGCCTGATGGCCAACGATCGAGACCCCCACAGGGCGGGATTTGACCACCATCACCTTGATGAAGCCGGTTGTTTTACGTTCGGCAATGGCCCGGTCGTTGTGCTGAAAATCGAACCGCGCAACTTCCACCTTTGATCCGTATTGGTCGCGGGCCTCGGCCTCGGTCAGGCCGACCTGGGCCAGTTCCGGGTCGCAATAGGTGGCGCGCGGGATATGGTTGGTGGCCGCCTTGGATGGCAGGCCAAACAGCATCGAACGGATGATGACCCCGGCGTGATATCCGGCCACATGGGTGAACTGCATGCCCCCCGCCACATCGCCAATGGCATAGACCCGCCGGTTCGTACTGCGCAGGCCGGCGTCCACCTTGATACCGGTTCTGGTGGTCTCAACCCCCCCGGCCTTCAGGTTCAGGCGCTCTGTGTTTGTCTTGCGCCCCAGCGCCACCAACAGGTGCGACCCCTTGAAAATACGCCCGTCTGCGGCCTCGACCTCAATCGCCCCGGCCTGACCGGCGATCCGGGCGGCCATTGCCCCTTCGGCAATCTCAACACCCTCGGCGCGCAGCGTGTCCAGAACCACGGCGGCCAGTTCCGGGTCGTCCCGACCCAGTGCGCTGCCCCCCTCGATCACCGTTACCCGGCATCCCAGCCGGATATGCGCCTGTGCCATTTCAATGCCAATCGGGCCACCACCCAGAATCAACAGGTGGTCGGGGCGTTCACGCAAATCGAACAGGGTTTCGTTGGTTTCATAAGGAACCGCATCCAGCCCCGGTATTGGCGCCACCAAAGGCGACGACCCGGTGGCAATCACCACCCGGCGGGCGGTGATCCGGTAATCGCCGGCCTGTACCTCGGTCGGGGATACGAACGTGCCGAATTCACGAATCACCCGGATGCCAAAGCCCTCAAACCGGTCCTGACTGTCCATTGGTTCGATCCGGGCAATCACATCACGGACATGATCCTTGGTGGCGGCATAATCGACCGATGGGGTCACATCAGCCACGCCATACGGGCCGGAATGCGCCTGCGCATAGGCCGCCTTGGCGCTGGCGATCAGCGCCTTGGACGGCACACAGCCATAATTCAGGCAATCACCGCCCATCTTATGGCCTTCCAGCAGGACAACACTGGCCCCCATCTGGCTGGCACCCGCCGCCACCGACAAGCCACCCGAACCGGCCCCGATTATCAGCACATCCGCCTTGATCCGTTCCATCACAGGGCCTTTCCGCCACGCAGGGCTTTAACAATTATCGGCAATGCGGCCAGCACACTAAGGCCAAGGATCGGCAACAGGATATGGGGTTCAAAGATCACCCCCAGATCGGGTGTCTCGCCCCGCGCGAACACCTCGCCCAGTCCGGCCCCGATCGAGGTGAACACCACAGTCCCGGGGATGATCCCCAGAAATGTCGAGATTACAAACCGGTGCAGGGGCACCTCAAGGAAAGCGGGCAACAGGTTGGCGACAAAAAACGGTATGGCCGGCACCAGACGGATCAGAAACAGCATCTCCCACTGGTTTTCATCAATGCCATCCTTGATCTTTTTGATCTTGCCCTCGCTGGTTTCCATTCTGGCCCCCAATCGCGCGCCCAGCCCCCAGCGGGCCGCAAGAAATATCGCCGTGGCCCCTATGGTGGCCCCCGTAACATTGAACAGGGCACCGGGGAACGTGGCAAACAAGAACCCGCCGGTCAGCGTGGCAATCGTGGCACCCGGCAGGGAAAAGGCAACAATCGCAACATAGGCCGCGATGAAAACGACCACCGTGACCATGTAATGCTGATCCCGAAAGGCCAGCAGCGCCGCCCGGTTATCACGCAGCGCCTCAAAGTTAAGGTAGTCACCCAGTGTAAAGGCCCCCACCAGCGCCACGATCACGATAGCGATCAAAGGCGCGTAACGGGCCATTCCACGTTTTGGCATATTAGAGGTATTGGTCATGATATCAGGTCCAAGGGGCAATGGTGACGTACTATGCATAATCTGCCCCCCATGCGAGGGAACCAACAGGCCCATCACGCGGCCTTGATGCAAGACGGCAGAAATGTGAGGGATATCACCGTCCTTACCAGAGATTGAAACATTTCAACCGGGTCTGGCGGGGATTTGTTGCAAAACCCGGGGATTCCACCGCCACAGGGTTTGACTTACCCCGCCAGTCACTTTAGAGGACGGGCTTCGAACACATTGGGCAAGGGCGATTCTGCGCCACCCCAACCGCAAATACGGAGATGGAGCGATGAAACGCACCTTTCAACCCTCGAACCTGGTACGCAAACGGCGCCACGGGTTTCGTTCGCGCATGGCAACCAAAGCCGGCCGTAAAATCCTGAACTCGCGTCGCGCACGTGGCCGCAAGTCGCTGAGCGCCTAAAGCTCACCGATACGATTGACGGACATGACACCGCCGGAGACCCCCGAGGATGGCACCGCCACCACCGGGAATGCGCCCCCGGCGGTTTCCGCTTGTCCAGTCCCCAGTCAAACACCCCCCACCTCACTGACCATCCTGCGCAAGCGCGCTGATTTTCTGCGTGCGGCCCGCGCACGGCGTCAGGGGACCGCAGGCATGATGGTGCAGGGCCGCAAACGGGAACCGGGCGAAGCAACCGGCATCCGCGTCGGATTTACCTGTTCCAAGAAAGTCGGCAATGCGGTGGCCCGCAACCGTGCCAAACGCCGCCTGCGCGAAGTCGCCCGCCTGCTTCTGTCCGATCTTGGGCTTGCCGGCTGGGACTATGTGTTGATCGGGCGCCGTGATGCGACCGCCGGGCGCCCATTTGACGCGCTACAGGGTGATCTGAAATATGCGCTGAAAAAGCTGCATACAGACCGCCCATAACCCCGCCTGCACCTGCATGACGGTATTGAGGTCACGAAAACCTTGACCGAATCGAACAGCGTGCTAAATATATCTCAATTATTGAATGTTTGACCCATCCGGGTGAATACCAAAGGAGCGTACCGTGGCAATTGAATTTGAAGGCAAAACGATCGAGACCAACGAGGCCGGATACCTGGCCAACCCCGACGACTGGAGCGAGGGCCTTGCACATGCCATAGCCGCTGGCGAAAATATCGAGCTGACCGAACGGCACTGGGATCTGATCAACTATCTGCGCGAAGAATACTTTGAAAACCGCGAGAACCAGCCCAACACCCGCGCAATCGGCAAGGCAATGACGGCGGCCTGGGGCGAAAAGGTTTCGCAAAAGGAACTGTACGAACTGTTTCCGGGCGATCCCTCTAAGCAAGGCGGCAGAATTGCCGGCCTGGCCGAAAGCCGCCGCAAGGGCGGGTACTAAGCCTCAGCCACTGTGCGCACAGTTAACAGGACGGTTAACAGAGCGGTGAGCAGGGTAGAGAAATCTGCCCCGCACACCTATATGGGAACTGGCTGGCCGTTAGATGCCGATCCCACAAAGCGTAAAGGTGGCGAATTGAACCTGTTTGCACATGTCATTGCCCTGCCCGTGCGGGCCTATCGGTTGGTTTTCAGCCCGTGGGTCGGGTTTAACTGCCGGTATCAACCAACCTGCAGCGCCTATACGCTGGAGGCCCTTGAAAAACACGGCGCGCTCAAAGGCAGTTGGCTGGCTGCCCGGCGCATTGGCCGCTGTCACCCGCTGGGCGGGGATGGCTATGACCCGGTGCCGGGGCCCAAGGACAACCCATAGGGCGCGAGCGCCCCGAACCAATCGCGCGCTCTTGCCCGATTTTGGGAACTCGGCTAAAGCCGGGCATGTTTGACGATAAAGACGATATTCACCCGCTGTTCGCCGGTGCCCCCCGAACCACGCAGTTCAAGAAACTGCGCAAACGGATTGTGCGCCAGACCCGCGAGGCAATCGAACAATATGGCATGATCGAACCCGGCGCGCATTCCGCCGGCACGCCGCGGGCGCGATGGCTGGTATGTCTGTCGGGCGGCAAAGACAGTTACACCCTGCTGGCGGTCCTGTTCGAACTTAAGTGGCGCGGGTTGTTGCCGGTGGATATTCTGACCTGCAACCTTGACCAGGGACAGCCCAATTTCCCGGCAACCGTTCTGCCGGAATTCCTGAAACAGATGGGCGTCGAACACCGGATTGAATACCAGGACACCTACAGCATCGTGGTCGACAAGGTGCCACAGGGGCGGACGTTCTGTTCGCTGTGTTCACGGCTAAGGCGCGGAAATCTTTACCGAATTGCCCGCGAAGAAGGCTGTAGCGCCGTGGTTCTGGGCCATCACCGCGACGACATTCTGGAAACCTTTTTCATGAACATGTTTCACGGCGGGCGTCTGGCCACCATGCCCCCCAAGCTGATCAATGAGGCGGGTGATCTGTTTGTCTATCGCCCGTTGGCACACGTGGCCGAGGCCGATTGCGAACGCTTTGCCAACGCGATGAATTATCCGATAATCCCCTGCGATCTGTGCGGCAGTCAGGACGGGTTGCAACGCCAGCAGGTCAAGAAAATCATTGATGACTGGGAGGTAAACAGCCCCGGGCGGCGTCAGATCATGTTCCGCGCCCTGATGAATGTGCGCCCTTCGCATCTGCTGGACCCGAACCTGTTTGATTTTGCCGGCCTGACCCGTGCAACTGGCGAAATTGAAGACAAATTACCGGAAATTCCTGCCTTGCGTTAACGTCCAGGTCAGACACGGCAACTAACGTCCCTCATGCGCGCGGTGCGCCAATGGGAAAGGTCTTGCCATGCAGATCCCGCTTTTCAACTTGCTGGTCCGGCTTCGCAACCGGGTCATGCCGGTTCTGACCGGCCCGCCTGTTCTTGCGTTTCTGCCGGCAATGACACTGGGGGCCTTTTGGCTGGGTGGCGAGGGGGCCTTGATCGTTGTTGCACTGGGCCTGCCGCTGGTATTTGCCCTGGGCGGCACCTTTGGCAATTTCCACCCCAATCTGGGTTCGCCCCCCTCCCGCGATAGCATAACGGGCCTGATCCTGCGCAATGGCTTTGAAAACACCGTGAACGATGTGTTCAGCCAAACCGAAACCTCGGGTCTGCACTCTGCCTGTTTTGTTCTTGAACTGGACGGTTATCAGGGTCTGATCCGGCACCATGGCCAATCGGCGGCCGACCTGGTTGTCCAGTGCGGCGGCGACCGTATCCTGTCAGTGTTGCGCGATGGCGATACTGTCGCCCGGATCGGCGACAGCAGATTTGCGATTTGCCTGATGGTCGTGCGGCAACTGGATCTGGAATTGTGTATTCAGCTTGCCGGGCGCATCCAAAGCGTGATCGAAGATGCCGTGCCGCTTGACGGAATGTCCATTTATATGACGTGTTCGATCGGATTTTGCCTGCGCAGTCGTACACCGGGACCATCCGGTCAGGATTGGCTGGCCGCCGCCACCGCCGCCTTGTCGGACGCCCAACAGGCCGGGCCATCGGCGATCCGCGCCTATTCCACCGAACTGGGCCGTAAGAACAGGGCGCTCAGCGACTTTCGCGAAGAAATCGCGGCGGCCCTTGAGGGGGGGCAAATTCAGCCGTGGTATCAACCACAAATTTCGACCGACACCGGCAAAGTGTCAGGGTTCGAGGCTTTGGCGCGGTGGTCCCATCCGGTACAGGGGATGATTGCCCCGGATATTTTTCTGCCGGTGATACATGATGCCGGCCTGACAGAGCGGTTGGGCCAGGTGATGCTTTACCACGCGTTAAGCGCGCTCAGGTCGTGGGACAATGCGGGCGTGGTGATACCGCAGGTCGGCGTGAATTTTGCCAGTGACGAATTGCGCAATCCCAGCCTGGTGGACAAAGTTCGCTGGGAACTGGACCGGTTTGATTTGTCCCCCGACCGGCTGGCGGTGGAAATTCTTGAAACCGTGATGACGGATTCACCTGATGACACGATAAGCCGCAATATTGCGGGGCTGGCCAAGCTTGGATGCCGGATCGATCTTGATGATTACGGCACCGGGCACGCATCAATTGCCTCGCTGCGCCGGTTTGCCGTCTCGCGGATCAAGATCGACCGCTCTTTCGTCATGAAGGCCGACCGGGACCCGGAACAGCAGCGGTTGATCGGCGCGATCCTGACCATGGCGGAGCGCCTGGAACTGGAAACCCTGGCCGAAGGTGTCGAGACCGTGGGCGAACATGCATTGCTGGCGCAACTGGGCTGTGATCACGTGCAGGGGTTCGGTATTGGCCGCCCCATGCCGTTCGATCAGACACTGGACTGGATCACCGCGCATCAGGCCAGGATGCAGGACGTTCCGGCCATTGGCCACGAAACCGGCTGATCATTGCCATTCAGAGTTGTTTTCAGGTGCTATAACAGCACGGAATACGGCGAATCCGCTTGACCTTTGCGCCTGCACTCTGTTGAACCCACCGATGACTTTCCGTGCATAAGGTGGCAGTCCCCGATGGACGATCAAAACAAGAACCTCATCCTCGCAACCGTACTCAGCTTCATGGTGATCCTCGTATGGTTCATCTTGTTTCCACCACCCGAGCCGGATCCGGCTGCCCTGAACGGGAATGGTGTGCAGGCAACCGACCTTACACCACCGCAAGGCAGCACGGCCAACGCGCCAATCGCCGCCGAGGCCCCGGTTACGACAACCGGCACCACGTCGACAGAGCCGCTGGCACAGCCACAGGCCGACATGCCCCGCGTGCCAATCGACACGCCACGCCTGACCGGCAGCGTTTCACTTTTGGGTGGGCGGATCGATGATCTGTCGCTCAAGGATTACCGCGTTTCTCTGGATGAGGATGCCGAAATCGTCACGATGCTGTCGCCGGTCGGTGATGCGTCTGCCTATTACGCGCTGTATGGCTGGGCCCCCGGCACCGGTCTTGCGCTTGACGATGTGCCCGGTGCCAACACCGAATGGACGCTGGAGCAGGGCACCACCCTGGGCCTGAACGCCCCCGTTACCCTGATCTGGGACAACGGCAAGGGGCTGGTTTTCCGCCGCATGCTGGCGGTTGATGCCGATTACCTGTTCACCATCACCCAGTCGGTTGAAAACACCTCTGGCGCGGCGGCCAGCATGGCCCCCTACGGTATTCTGGCCCGTCATGGCGAACCACAGGACCTGAAGAACTTTTTCATCCTGCACGAAGGCGTCGTTTCGATGGCCGATGGGGAACTGACCGAAACCGACTATGGCGACATGCCCGATTTTGAGGTCGACCCCCGTGAAGGCGCGCGCGCCGAAGTGACCCAGGTCGAAACCAACGGCTGGATCGGCTTTACCGATCACTTCTGGATGTCCACGCTGATTCCGGCCCCCGGAAGCGCCTTTAAATCCGTCGCCAAATACGATGAGCGCCGCGATATCTATCAGACCGAGGCCGTATTGCCGACCCAGACCGTCGCGGACGGGGCAACCATCGCCGTGACCACGCAATTGTTCGCCGGGGCCAAGGAATGGGCCACAATCCGCGTCTATGAAAGCAACGGCATCCTGGGGTTTATCGACAGCATCGACTGGGGTTGGTTCTTTTTCCTGACCAAACCGATCTTCTGGCTGCTGCACAACATCAACCAACTGATTGGCAACATGGGCTGGTCGATCATCGGCCTGACCCTGATCATCAAGGCGCTTTTGTTCCCGCTGGCCTATAAATCCTACGTCTCGATGGCCAAGATGAAAGAGCTTCAGCCGCAGATGGAGGCCCTGAAAAAGGCCGCTGGTGACGACAAGCAAAAAGTCCAGAAGGGCATGATGGAGCTGTATAAGAAGGAAAAGGTGAACCCGGCCGCCGGTTGTTTGCCAATCCTGATGCAGATCCCGATCTTTTTCTCGCTCTACAAGGTTATCTTTGTCACGATCGAACTGCGCCAGGCCCCCTGGTTCGGTCCGTTCCAGGACCTTTCGATGCCTGACCCCACCACAATGATGAACCTGTTCGGCCTGTTGCCGATCAACGCGCCCGAGCCAGGCAGCATTATGGCGCTGGCGTTCATCGGTATCTTGCCATTGCTGTTGGGCATTTCGATGTGGTTGCAGCAAAAGCTGAACCCGGCCCCCACCGACGCCACGCAAAAGATGATCTTTGCCTGGATGCCATGGGTGTTCATGTTCATGCTGGGCGGGTTTGCCAGCGGGCTAGTGGTATACTGGATCGCCAACAACACGATCACCTTCACCCAGCAATATCTGATCATGCGCAGTCAGGGCTATAAGCCGGACGTGTTCGGCAATATCAGATCCAGCTTTGACCGCAGATCAAAAGCAGACAAAAAGTAATGCCCCATGTGACCGAAATCTGGCGCCACCCGATCAAGGCGCATGGCCGCGAGGCGCTGGATCAGGTCACACTGACCCAAGGTGAATGCCTGCCTTGGGACAGGCGCTGGGCCGTGGCACACGAGGCATCGTGTTTCGATCACGAACGCCCCAACTGGCAGCCCTGTCAGGAATTTTCACGCGGCGCGAAATCGCCCCGGTTGCAGGCCATATCGACCCGGGTAGATCCGGGTTATCGCAACCTGACGCTTAGCCATCCGGACCTGCCGGACCTGACCATTGATCCGGACGACCATGATGGGGCCGGGAAATTCATCCAGTGGGTCATACCGATCAGCAATGGCAACCGGATGCTGCCCGCGCGTCTGGTCCGGGCACCGGGGCGGGCGATGACCGACACGGATTTTGCCTCGGTTTCGCTGATCAATCTGGCCACACATCGCGCGATCGAGGCACAGTTGGGCCAGGATATATCGCCACTGCGCTGGCGTGGAAACCTGCTGTTGGATGGGTTTGAGGCCTGGGCGGAAATGGACTGGATCGGTCGGACATTGCACATCGGCACCGCCGAACTTGTGGTAAAAGAACAAATCACACGCTGCATGGGCACCACGGCCAACCCCGAAACCGGCGAACGGGACGCAGACACCCTTGGCGCGCTGAAAACCGGCTGGGGTCATCAGGAATGCGGCATTTACGCCGTGGTAACCAAATCCGGCGCACTGCGTCAGGGTGATACGGTCAAGGTGGTTTGACAATGAAGCTTCAGTTCCCCCTTGTGGGCCTTCCCGATGCGTTCACCACCGAAAGAGGGCGCAAATTGTTCGCGGGCCAGTCCGAATTCGTGAAGGGCGTCGTGGCCATGTCCGGCCTGCCCCCGGCGGACCGGCTAGAGGTGTGTTTCGCAGGGCGCTCCAATGTGGGGAAATCCACACTGATCAACGCGCTGACCGGAACCAAGGCGCTTGCGCGGGCCTCGAACACGCCGGGCCGGACGCAGGAAATCAACTTTTTCACCCAAGGCGACAATCATTATCTGGTCGACCTGCCCGGCTATGGTTACGCCAACGCGCCGCGCCCGGTGGTTGACCGCTGGCAACGGCTGTTGAAACAGTATCTTGGCGGGCGCCAGACCCTGCGCCGGGCCTTTGTTCTGATCGATGCGCGCCACGGGGTAAAACCCGTGGACGAAGAGATCATGTCGCTGCTGGACAGTGCCGCCGTCACCTTTCAATGCGTGTTGACCAAGGCCGACAAAACCAGGGAAAAGGACCACACGGGCCTTCTGGAACAGGTGCGCGCCGCGCTGGCAAAGCACCCTGCCGCCTACCCTGAAATTGTCCTGACCTCATCGGAAAAGGGCGACGGCATTGCCACGCTGCGCAGTATTATCGCCACGCTGGTCTAACGCTAAACGTGCTGCGCCCCGTTCACCTCTATCTCGGCCCCCGAAATATACGAACTGTCATCCGAACACAGGAAATAGATGGCCGAGGCCACCTCTTCTGGTTGGCCCAGCCGTTGCAGCGGTAATTCCTTGACGATCTTATCGGTCCCCGGTGACAGGATTGCGGTTTCCACCTCGCCCGGGGCAATCGCATTGACCCGCACACCCAGGGGGCCAAAATCATGCGCCATTTCCCGCGTCAGCGCCGCCAGCGCCGCCTTGGACGTGGCATAGGCCGCCCCGGCAAAGGGGTGCACCCGCGCCCCGGCAATTGATGTCACATTGACCACCGCCCCCTTGGCAGCCGCCAGTTCATCTTTCAACCCCCGAGCCAAAACAACGGGGGCGAAAAAGTTGACGTGAAACACCTGCCCCCAGGTCATCAGGTCGGTATCCAGCGTGTTCAGCCGCCCGCCATCCGGCCCCTTGGGCGATATCCCGGCATTGTTCACCAGCGCATCCAGCCGCCCGTTCAGCCGTTCCTTAATGATATCCACAGCGGCAATCGTGCCCGAAGGGTCGCTCAGGTCCAGTTGAACGTGGTTTTCCTGGCCACCGCCCCAGGGGCATTCCTGGGGAAAGGGCGCACGCGAACAGGTGATCACCCGCCAGCCTTCGTGGTTGAACCGGCGCACGGTGGCGTGGCCAATCCCACGACTTGCCCCGGTCAGCAACATGGTTTTCTGAGACATCACAGCCCCCTTTGTCAGGTGTTTTGATGCGACACTACCACCAAGCCACACATCTGCAACGCGACACTTGGAAGTATCGCCCGAACCGCGTAACACGATACCCCAGAGGGATTACCAAGCATGAAGAAACGAGACATGAACCACGATTGGATTGCCACCGCCCAAACCCTGTCACATGCACTGCCGTATCTGCAACGATATGACGGGGCAACTGTGGTGATCAAACTGGGCGGCCACGCCATGGGCAGCGACGAGGCGATGGACAGCTTTGCCCGCGACGTCGTGCTGATGCAGCAGGTGGGTGTGAACCCGGTTATTGTGCATGGCGGCGGGCCGATGATCAACGCGATGCTGGGCCGGTTGGGCATCAAATCAGAGTTCGTGAATGGCAAGCGGATCACCGACAAGGAAACGGTCGACGTGGTCGAAATGGTCCTGTCGGGTCTGGTAAACAAGCGCATCGTGCAGGCATTGAACCGGCAGGGTGGCATGGGTGTGGGCCTCTCGGGCAAGGATGCCAACCTGATGATCTGCGACCAGACCGATCCGGCGCTGGGGTTTGTCGGCACGCCCAAGGATATGGATCCGACGCTGCTGCATAATCTGTTTGCCAATGACATGATCCCGGTGATTGCGCCGCTGGGGGCGGGCCGTAATGGCGAGACCTTCAATGTGAACGGTGACACGGCGGCAGGGGCGATTGCCGCGGCCCTTGAGGCGGACCGGTTGTTGCTGCTGACGGACGTGTCGGGCGTAAAAGATGCGGACGGCGTGGTTGTGACCGAACTTAAGACCGCCCAGATCCGCGAAATGACCCGCACGGGTGTCATTGCCGGTGGTATGATTCCCAAAACCGAAACCGCGCTGGATGCCATTGATGGCGGGGTCCGGGCGGTGGTCATTCTGGACGGGCGCGCGCCCAATGCCTGCCTGCTGGAGCTGTTTACCGAACATGGGGCAGGATCATTGATCCGACCCGACTGACAAACCAGGCTACTGACAAAAATGTGTTGGGTTGGGGCTTGCGAACTTTCTATCCATGCATGAAGCTGAATACATGGAAAATGAAACTCTGATCCGACTGGGAATATTCCTGGGCCTGTTTTGTCTGTTCGCACTGGCCGAGGCCCTGTTGCCACGCCGGGCCCGCAGCCAGCCCCGCAGCACCCGATGGCTGACCAACTGGTCCATGACCGTGCTGAACACCCTGACACTGCGCTTGCTGGCCTTTGCGCTGCCACTGCTGGCGGTGGGGGCGGCGGTGGATGCCTCGCGTAATGGCTGGGGCCTGTTGAACTGGCTGGACTGGCCTGCGTGGATCGAAATAACCGCCACCATTCTGTTTCTTGATTTCGCCATCTGGGCACAGCACCTGATTACCCACAAGATACCGCTTTTGTGGCGTCTGCACCGGGTGCATCACGCGGATTGCGACATTGACGTCACCACCGCGATCCGGTTCCACCCGATCGAGATTGCCCTGTCGATGCTGTTGAAAATCGGGCTGGTCTATCTGCTTGGGCCGGCTGCACTGGCGGTGATCCTGTTCGAAATCATCCTGAACAGCACGGCCATGTTCAACCATTCCAATCTGGCACTACCGCTGTGGCTGGACCGGGCTTTACGGGTGGTTCTGGTGACGCCAGATATGCACCGGGTGCATCATTCGACGCACAGGCACGAACACGACAGCAACTATGGGTTTTCCCTGTCCATCTGGGACCAGATGTTTGGCACCTATGTGGCACAGCCCGAGGATGGGCATGACAACATGGCCATAGGGTTGCGCTGGCAGGATGAGCGCCCCGCCAAACTGGGCTGGTCACTGCGCCTGCCGTTTGACAAGCTGTGACATACGCGCGCCTGAATGCAGCGGCCATGGCGCGCGGCTTGCTGATCATGGGGGCGCTGCATCCGGCAAAATGCGGGGCCAAACAGTTAGAGGGCGGCACATT
>DAOUPC010000214.1 GCA_030626365.1 Paracoccaceae bacterium | reverse complement strand
TGGTCGTACCTCCTGGGGGATCGGGGCGGGGGGGATCGGCGCGGGACTATCTGCCGGTGGCGGTGTGTCGGTGGACCAATGGGCCGGTGACCAGCGCGTGGGCGCAACATAGCCCGACAGGTTTTTGGGGCCGGGTGCCACCGGTTTCTGTGTGGTCTTTTCCGGCGTGGTTTTTTCTGTGGCGGATGGTGCTGGCGTGTCGCTGCGGCGTGGCCGGGATGGGGCGGGGTCTGTGGCATCACCCTCTATGCGCCCGACACCCAACAGGCTTTGCTGCAAGGCCCGGTCCGCCCCCAGTTCCTGCGCGTTCATCACGGTGGTGATCCGTCCGTTGACCATGATCGCCACATCGTCCGCGACACTGGTTGCAACGCCGATATTCTGTTCGACCAACAAGATTGCCACGTCGCCCGAACCTGCCAGTTGATGCAGTAACTCTTGGACCTGGGCGACAATCACCGGGGCCAGCCCTTCGGTTGGCTCGTCCAGGATCAACAGTTGCGGGTCTTGCAATAGTGCACGGGAAATCGCCAGCATCTGCTGTTCGCCCCCCGATAACTGGCCGCCGCCATTGTTGCGCCTCTCGGCCAGACGGGGGAAGGTTTCATAGATCCGTTCAACCGTCCAGGAACTGCCGCGCGCCTGACACATCTGTAAATGTTCATCCACCGACAGCGTTGGCCACAAACGGCGCCCCTGCGGGGTATATCCGACGCCAAGCCGGGCAATGTCATGCGGGCGCCGCCCGGTGACTTCCTGTCCGTTTATCCTGATTGATCCGCTGCGCGCGGGCGTCAGGCCCATGATCGCGTTGCACAGCGTTGTCTTGCCCATGCCGTTGCGCCCGACCACCGCATGCACGCCGGATGTCAGGGTCAGATCAACGCCCTGCAACGCATGGGACGACCCGTAATAGACATGCAGGTCCCGCACGCTAAGCACGGCCGATGGGTCACGTGCCGCACGTCTAGCCATGATGATCCCCCAGATACAATTCCTGCACTTGCGCGTCGTTTTCAATCTCGTCCGGGGTGCCTTGTTTGAACACCCGGCCATTGTGCATCATCGTCACACGTTCGGCCACACGCAGGGCCACGTCCATGTCATGTTCTATCAGGATATAGGCAATATGGGATGGAATGGAATTCAGGATATCCACCAGTTCCGCGCGCTCGCCCGGTGACAGGCCCGCAGCGGGTTCATCAAACAAAATAAGACGTGGCGCACCTGACAGGGCCAGGCCGATTTCCAGCTGGCGTTGCTGTCCGTGGCTTAGCTCTCCGACCGGGGTGTCGCGCACGGTTTCAAGATGCACGGCAGCGGCCAGGGTTTCTGCCGACGCCATCAGGGCATCATCACGCCGCGGGCGGCGCAGGGCAAAGCGGTTGCGCGACACACCCCGGCAGGCAAGATAAAGATTGTCGAGAACGCTCAGGTTTTCGAACAACAGTGAAATCTGATAGGTCCGGCGCAGCCCGCGCCGGATCCGTTCATAAGCCGGAAGGTCGGTAACATCCTCGCCGAACAACCGGACACGGCCTGTTGTTGGCGCAAAGTCACCGGTGATTGCATTGAACAGCGTGGTCTTTCCCGCACCGTTTGAACCAAGAACCGCGTGACGTTCCCCCGCCTTGACCGACAGATTGATGTCGGCCAAAGCCACCAGCGCGCCAAAATGGCGGCTGATCGCCTCCAGCTCAAGCGCATACTGGCCAGAGCTTTGCAGCAAAGAGAGTGCATCAGCACGGTTCAGGGTCTTGTTCATTCCAACACTTTCCGGCGCGCGGCCTGCTTATTCGCAGACCGGGTTTTCGCGGCTGACCGACCCGTATTCCAGGAACGTGGCATAATCCACACCCAGGGTCTGGCTGACCTGCGGAATGACCTTGATGGTCTTGTTCAGCAAGTTGCCATCCGGTCCCTCGACCACTTCGGTCAGGAAGATGTCGGCAATCGCGTTGCGCCGTTCATCCAGGCTGACCATGCCGGTCGGGGTTTCAAACGACAGGCCGGACAGGGCCGCGCGGAACTTTACGCCACCATCCGAAAGGTCACCGTCCACCTCGTTCAGGGCCAGCAGGGCGGCCTTGGTGTTGATGTAATAGGAATGGGCAAACAGCGACGGGCTGGGAAAGCCATCCGGGAATGCGGCCTGATAGGCCCCGACAAAGGCGGCCCAGCGCGGGTCATCCCAGGTGTCGGAAATCGGGCCGCCTGACGGTGTGCCGATGATGAAATCACGGGTCCGCCCCTTGGAGCCAAGAACGGTCTGGTCCACGGTGATCGATCCGCCCACCAGCGGCAGATCGCCCCCGGACTGTTCGAACTGGGTCAGAAAGTTCACAGCATCCGCGCCGCCAAGGGCGACATAGATCGCATCGACATCATCCGGTAGTGCGGCGATGATCGACGAATAGTCCTTGTTGCCAATCGGCACCCAGAACCGCGCATCCGCCGGTGCCTTGCCGCCCAACCGGCAGAAGGGTTCGAGAACACCAAAGACCTGCGTATAGGGGAACGACTAGTCCTCGGCGACAACCGCCAGCGTGCGATAGCCTTTTTCGTTATAGATATATTCGCCCAGGCCAGCCATCCACTGGGCCCCCTCGGTCGAGAAGCGAAAGAAGTTTTCCGCCGGATCGCGCAGCGTGGTGTCCTGTGCGGCAGATGATCCGTTCAGAAACGTCACGGTCGGCTGTGTCTTGGCGTAATCCTTGACCGCCAGGCCCTCGGACCCCGAAAGGGGACCAACCAGCACCTGAACGCCATCTTGTTCAACCAGCTTGCGGGTTGCCCTGATCGCGCTGTCAGGCGAGGCATCGGATGAACCGGTAATCAGTTCGATCTTTTTGCCCCCGGCCATATAGCCAAATTCCTGTAGCGCCAGTTTGACGCCGCGCATCGAATCCTCGCCCAGGACCGTAAAGGCCCCCTCAAGCGTTGACAGGGCACCCATCTTGATACTGTCCTGGGCCACTGCCGGAAACGCGAGCGCGGTTGTCAGAACAGCGCTCATTAGTCCTCGGGTCACATGCTTCATTGCAATTTCCTCCCTTGCGTGAAGTTAGTTGGTAAAATTACGTTTGGTGTCATTTTCTGGCCCCGTCTGAGCGGGCCACATTCGGTTTTCGCATCAGGTGCGGACGAATACGTTCCCAAAGGCCAAGAATGCCGTCGGGTGAAAAGAAGATGATGAACAAAAACACCAGCCCGATGACTGTGTTAAAGCGTTCCCTGTCGATCAGGTCGATTGCGAAGTTTTCCAGCAAAACAAAGGCCAGCGCGCCGATGAACGGGCCAATCGGGTGGCGCAGACCGCCAACAACGGCAATCACCAGAATGTCGATGGCCACGCTAACGCTGATTGATCCGGGCGAGATGCGGCCGTTGAACCAGACCAGCATGATACCGGCCGTTCCGGCAATCAGCCCGGACAGGAAATAGGCGAATACCCGAATGGCGGTTACGTCATAGCCCAGCGAATTCATCCGTCTGGAATTGTCGCGCACGGCCTGTAAGGCCAGGCCATAGGTGGTTCGTGATCCGTAAAGCACCGCGAAATAGAAGAATGCGGCGATGGCCAGCGCCAGATAGTAAAACGGCACCGGCGCGCGCCAGTTGACGCCAAATACCTGTGGCGGTTCGACCCCGGCAAAGCCGGTAAAGCCGTTGAATGCGGCATAGTTCTGGCGGGTAAAATAGAAAAATGCGACGGCAATCGCCAGGGTGATCATGATCGTATAGATGCCCTCGGTGCGCACCGAAATGGCCCCGATCAGCGCGCTTAGGGTTGCCGAGGCCAGGATGACGCTGGGGATCAGCACCCACCAGGGCCAGCCAAACCCATGCACGTCAACGCTGTTGGTGCCAAAGATCGCCATCATGTATCCGCCAAATCCGGCGACGGTCAGTTGGGCCAGGCTGACCATGCCGCCATACCCGGCAAGCATCATCAGTGACAGGGCGACAGTGCCCAGCAACAGCGAATAGGCACCAATCTGGAATATGAAGAAATTCGTGGCAATCAGGGGATAGGCCAGCAACGCAACGGCGACGACAATCACACCGGGCCGGACCTGCGAGGCGCGAAAGCTATCGGGGTCAAACCGCCACATCGTCTAGCTCCGCCCCATCAGGCCCTGCGGGCGCACCGCCAGGACGACGATCATGATCACAAATGTGACGACAACCCCGTAGGTCGGGAAATAGGCAAGGCCGAACTGTTCGGCCAGTCCCACCAGCAGGGCACCGATTGCCGCGCCGGGGATCGATCCCATGCCGCCGACGATCACCACAACCAGCGAGGCAAGCAAATACCGGATGTCTTCGCCGGGCGAAATCGACAGGGCGGTTCCGCCAATGACGCCGGCAAACCCGGCCAGCCCGGCCCCGATTGCAAACACCAGGGCAAAGATCAGTTGCACGTTGACCCCGGTGGCCTCAAGCATGTCACGGTCATCCACACCGGCGCGGATCATCATGCCGATCTTTGTGCGGTTCAGGAACAGCCACAGGACAATGCCAACGGCCACAGCCACCAGCAACACAACCAGCCGGTAGATCGGGTATTTCAGAAACACCGCATCGCCGCTGGATTTGATCACCGAAATGATTGGCAGGCGGGTTGCCCCAAACAGCCATTCGGGCGGGGCAAACTGATAGGTCGTTCCCGACCAGCCCGCCAGCATCAGGTCTGCCGCCACGATCGAGATGCCGATTGTCACAAGCGTCTGACGTAAATCCTGCCCCTGCATGCGACGGAACACCAGAACCTGCATAAGAAACCCGATAATGGCCAGCGCAACAAATGCTGCCTCCCCGCCCAGATACCAGTTGCCGCTGCGATCCGCCACTTCGTATCCGATATAGCCGCCCAAAAGATACATCGACCCATGCGCAAGGTTCACATTGCGCATCAGGCCAAACACCAGCGTAAACCCACTGGCGACCAGAAAATAC
>DAOUPC010000242.1 GCA_030626365.1 Paracoccaceae bacterium | reverse complement strand
TGATGTGCCCGATCAGCGCCTCTTCGCCCAGATCCAGCATCTTTTGCGGTGTATCGGCAATCTTGAACAACTCGTGCGTGGCCTTGTTCACGCCTGCATCCGTCGCCTGCGCGCTAAGCGCCACGGCAACCACCAGCGTATAGGCGTTCACATGGTTTAGTTCGCCCTTTGGTTCGGGTTCACTGTCTTGAAACCGTGTGAAAATCGCGCGTATCGTGTGATAATCAAGTTGCTTTGTCATGCGCGCCTTAATGCCGTGCGATGTTCGACCCCGCAATGAAAAAGCGCAGGTTTCGGGTCGTAACATCGCGCGCACACGGTTAAATAACGCATGAAACTAGGGAAACCCGCCATGAACCCGTCAGACCCCGAACAAGGCTATCACTATGGCGTCATGCGCCGGGCGATCGAGCTGATTGATCAGGGCGGCGAGGGGCTGACGCTAGATCAACTGGCAGCACAGATGGACATGAGCCCGGCACATTTTCAGCGCCTGTTTTCACAATGGGTCGGGGTGTCGCCCAAACGCTATCAGCAATACCTGACCCTTGGCCACGCCAAGGCGTTGTTGCGCGACCGGTTCACCACGCTGGCGGCATCGCACGCCACGGGCCTGTCGGGCAGCGGGCGGTTGCACGATCTGTTCCTGCGCTGGGAATCAATGAGCCCCGGTGAATTCGCCCGCGCCGGTGACGGGCTGGTGATTTACTGGGGCTGGTTCGAAAGCCCGTTTGGCCTAAGCATCGTGATGGGCACCGACAAGGGCATTTGCGGCATCGGCTTTGCCGGTGAAACCGGGGCCGAACCGGCGATGGCGGACCTGATGGGGCGCTGGCCCAGGGCCACCTTCATCGAGGACCCGGTGATGCTTCGCCCTTGGGTTCTGGCGGCATTTGGCGCGACGGATGGTCAGTTGAACCGCGCGCCCATCTACCTGATCGGGGCCCCGTTCCAGATCAAGGTATGGGAGGCACTGGTAACCATCCCATCAGGCCACGTCACCACCTATTCCGAGATTGCCGGATCGGTCGGCACGCCGCGCGCCGCGCGGGCGGTGGGCACGGCGGTGGGGCGCAATCCGATCAGTTGGCTGATCCCCTGCCACCGGGCCCTGCGCAAATCGGGGGGCTTGGGTGGCTATCACTGGGGCCTGCCGGTCAAACGCGCCATGCTGGCGTTCGAAGCAGCCCGGGCAGACGGATAGGGCCACAAACCAACCCGAAACAAAACTGGCGGGCTTTTGCCGGGTCTGGGAATTCTTGGCTTGAGTATTTCGCGCATCTTTGTGCTATACTGGGGTTAACAGCACCCGGCCAACGGGGCACGAGCAACAAAGGCAGACCCATGATGATCCTCAAATTACCCGCAACAGCCGTCCTGTGCGCAGCCCTTGGGCTGAGCGCCTGTAACGATCCCGCCCGGCTAAGCCCCGATGGCAGCTCCAAAACCGAACAGGCAGGGTTGTTTGGTGGCATTATTGGCGCGGGCGTTGGTATGCTGGTCGCTGACAACAAGGTCAAAGGGGCCCTGGTCGGGGCCGCCGCGGGTGCCATTGCCGGCGGTGTGATCGGTAACCAGCTTGACAAACAAGAGGCCGACCTGCGCGCGTCACTGGCCAGTGACGGCATCACCATCCAGAACACCGGTGATCGGCTGATTGTGTCACTGCCCCAGGATATCACCTTTGGCACCGACAGTTTCACGGTACGCCCGACATTACGGACTGACCTGAACCGGGTCGCGGATAACCTGCTGCGCTATCCGGATTCTTCGGTGCAGATCATCGGCCATACCGATAGCGACGGCGAGGCGGCCTATAATGTCGACCTGTCACAGCAGCGCGCCAATGCGGTGGCGGATGTGTTGCAATCGGGCGGTGTGACCTTTGATCGTTTGCAAACCTACGGGCGGGGCGAAGAACAACCCGTTGCCTCAAACCTGACGGACGAAGGCAAGGCCCGGAACCGACGGGTTGAAATTGTGGTCATTCCGCGAAATTCCTGACCGGGCGAATACCCCACGCATGTCAGGCCTTGTTGGCGACCTCGATCAGATTGCCATCCGGGTCACGAAAATAAAGTGACAGGATTGCCCCGGTGGCACCGGTGCGCTGCACCGGGCCTTGTTCGACAGCTATGCCCTGATTGCCCAGATGCGTTTGCCAACCCGCCAATGGCACGTCACTTAGAAAACACAGATCGGCCGTACCGGGCGCGGGGTGGGCCGCGTGGGGGCTGAACGGGCTGGCCAGCGCATGCAGGTTGATCTTTTGTGCGCCAAACGTCAGCGCATGCCGGGTGGTGCCATCTGCGGGGTGAAAAACCTGCGGTATCATGCCAAGAACACGGCTGTATAATGCCAGTGTCACCGGAATGTCGGTAACGCTCAGGACCAGATGGTCCAGCGCGCTTACAGTGGGGGTGGCTGGCATCTGGTGAACCTCGTTTTGTGGCTGGGCGGTTTTGTGGCTGGGAAATGACCTGAGGAGTGATAATGAAACCTGCAAAACACCCAAGAGAAAGTCAAAGGGATGTTCTGGACCCGGCCCGCGCGGCGGCGTTTCAGGTTGCTTTGGGGCAGGTGCCCGACATTACGGATGGCGCGCCCCTGCCGCCGTTCTTTCACCAGCTTTATTTCTGGTCCCCCCAACCACCCCAAGGGCTGGGCCGCGATGGGCACCCTGCGGTTGGGGCGGGCGGACTGATCCCCGACATGGGCCTGCCCCGGCGTATGTGGGCCGGGGGGCGGCTGGCGTTTTTCGCCCCGCTGATTGCCGGGCAACCGGCGCAAAGGGTCAGCGTGGTGGAACAGGCCGTGCATAAACACGGGCGCAGCGGGCCGTTGGGCTTTGTCACCCTGCGCCACGAAATCCGTCAGGGTGACACCCTGTGCCTGACCGAATGGCAGGATCTGGTATACCGCAAAGACCCCGACCCGACGGCCCCGCACCCGGTGTCCACCCCTGCCCCTGCCCGGCATGATGAAACCGATATGCGTCAGGTGACGTTCAATTCAACCCTGCTGTTTCGGTATTCGGCGCTGACCTTCAATGGCCACAGAATCCACTATGACCCGGATTATGCCCGCGACGTTGAGGGCTATGCCGGGTTGGTGGTGCATGGGCCTTTGCTGGCGCAACATCTGATGTTGCTGGCCAAAGAGATGATCGGCCCGCTGGCGGAATTCACCTTTCGCGCGGCTTCGCCACTGATGCACAGTGAAACCGCCAGCCTTTGCCGGGCTGGCACGGACCTGTGGGTCCGTGGCCCGGATGGGCGCGCCGTGATGGAGGCAACCGCCCGGCCCGCTTTATAGGCCCGCCTTATAGACACGTCTCGATACGGAAATCATCGGGAATGGTGTCATGCCCTTCCAGCATCAGGTCAGCCATCACATGCGCCACCTTGGGGGCCATGCCAAAGCCAATCTTGAACCCGCCATTGGCGATGAACTGACCCGGATACAGCGGATGCACCCCCAGCACCGGTGCCCGGCTTTTGGTACGGGGCCGCAGCCCGGCCCAGCGGTCAATCACCCTGACCCCGCGCAGAACGGGCATTGCCGCAACCGCCCGCGCGATCACATCGTCAAGCGCCGCATCAGTGCCGGTCGGGTCGTCAAATTCACGTTCGGTGGTTGATCCGATGCCCAGCGTGCCATCGGCATGCGGGATGATATGCACCGCGTCGGCAAATATCTGCGGCGCATCGCGCGCATCAAAATCCAACAGCGCCGACTGTCCCTTGATCCCGGCACCCACAAGCCGGCCCAACCGATTACTTAGCTCAACCAGCCCCGCCGCCCCGGTTGCGTGGATCACCAGCCCCCGGTTCGGGGCCTCGGGCTGAATACGCACGCCCAGCGCGCCCAGTGCGGCAACCATTGCCGCCCCGGCGCGGCGGGGGCTCATCCGGGCGGTCAGGGTGTCGTGAATGACAAACCCCGTGGCGCTGGGTGGCACCCATGGGCCAAGATCCGCCACCGGGCGCACCTGCCAATGTGCCTTGCCCTGCCACAATTCTTTTGCGGTCTCTATCCGCGCATGGGCCAGTTCAAGCGCGCGTTCATTGGCGATGGGTTGCAGGCGCCCGGTGCGGCCATAGCCGGGGGATACGCCGCCAATTTCCATGACCTCGGCCCAGAACCGCTCGGCCATGATCAGGCTGTCGAACTGAAATGCCTTCTTGGCATTCCAGTTTTCCGGCACATGCGGGGCAAGCGCGCCGACCAACCCGCCACTGGACCCGCACCGGGACCGTTCGGGTCAACCAGACACACAGAGGCCCCGCGCCGCGCGCAGACCCAGGCGAT
>DAOUPC010000228.1 GCA_030626365.1 Paracoccaceae bacterium | reverse complement strand
TTGTCGATCAGGAAACCGGCGAAGAGATCAAAAGCGAGGACTAGGCAAAACGCCCCTTGTTATGAAATGAAAAGCCCCGGTGGAAACGCCGGGGCTTTTTGGTGATCCGGGTTTTGTGGCACTGTGATGGTGCCCGTAAGGATTGCGAGCAATGGCTTTTCCGTAGAGGTAAACCAAGGTAAGCACACCCCCATGCGATCCTACATCATTCATATGTCTGCCAGCACAGCCCGGCGCGCCAATGCTGAAAAGTTGTGCAATACGTTGCCCGAGGCAGAGTTGATCGAGGCGGTTGATGGCCGTGATCCTGCCCAGATCAGGAACGTCGATTTGCATTCCGGGAATCTGTATCGGCCCCATTACCCCTTTGCTTTGCTGCCTGCTGAAATTGGTGTGTTTGAAAGTCACCGCAAAATATGGCGCAGGATTGTGGATGAGGGGCTGGATTATGCCGTCATCACCGAGGACGATCTGGAAATTGCCCCGGACCGCTTTGCCGCCGCGCTGCAATTGATCAAAGCCCATGCCGCGCCGGAAAGTTATATCCGCCTGCCTGTCAAGCAACGCGAATCTGCGGTGCACGTTGTGGCCGAACAAGGGGGGATGCAGTTGGTTCTGCCCGGGGTAATCGGTCTGCAATGTATTTGTCAGGTTGTTGGGCGTGCTGCGGCGCAACGTCTTTTGTCGGTAACCGAGCGAATTGACCGACCCATAGATACCCTGCTGCAAATGCACTGGATCACGGGCCAGCCGATCCATACGATTCTGGGGACTGGCAACCAAGAGGTGGCCGCACAGATTGGCGGATCGACCATCCAAAAGAAAACCCGGGGGGGCGAAAAACTGATGCGGGAAATGAAACGCGGCTGGTATCGCGCGCAGGTCAATTTTCGCCCACAAAGGGGGTAGGGTCAGATGTCGCAGATTGGGGTGTTTTCCATCCCTTGCGGCGACCTCTGCACAATGGCAAGGTGGCTTAGTCAGGTGGGCACGACGTATGCGCCCCTCTGCCGACCCTTCATATATTCCGGGAGCATCAGAAATGATCGAAAAGCGTCAGTTTTATATTAATGGCCAATGGGTTGATCCACAGCAGGCACAGGATCATCCGGTCATTGACCCCTCAACCGAAGACGCCTGTGCGGTGATCTCTCTTGGCTCTGACGCTGATGCAGATGCGGCTGTGGCGGCTGCCAGGGCGGCCTTGCCCGGTTGGATGGCCACCCCGGCGGCGGATCGGATCGCGCTGGTTGAAAAGCTGATCGATATCTACAAGACCCGTGGCGAAGATCTGGCCCAGGCCATGAGCGCGGAAATGGGCGCGCCCATCGACATGGCCCGCACCCAGCAGGTTGGGGCCGGGATATTCCACCTTAAGAATTTCATACGTGCGGCAAAGGCATTTCAGTTTGAAAAGCCGCTGGGCGATCATGCCCCCAATGACATGCTTATCCACGAGGCCGTTGGTGTTGCAGCACTGATCACGCCATGGAACTGGCCGATGAACCAGATCACGCTCAAGGTCGGCGCGGCGGCGATTGCCGGCTGTACGATGGTGCTGAAACCATCCGAGGAAAGCCCGCTGGACGCGATGATTTTTGCCGAAATGATGGACGAGGCAGGTTTTCCTGCCGGTGTGTTCAATCTGGTCAATGGCGATGGTGTGGGCGTTGGTTCGCGCCTGTCCGGGCACCCGGATGTGGACATGGTCAGCTTTACCGGGTCGACCCGCGCGGGCACGCTGATTTCCAAAAATGCTGCCGATACGCTGAAAAAGGTGCATCTGGAGCTGGGCGGCAAAGGGGCCAACGTGATCTTTGACGATGCCGACGAAAAGGCGGTCAAGCGGGGCGTTCTGCATATGATGAACAACACCGGCCAGTCCTGCAATGCACCCAGCCGGATGTTGGTGCAACGGGGTGTCTATGACAAGGCCGTTGCCACCGCCGCCGAGGTTGCGGGCAAGATTGCGGTTGGCAATGCCCATGACGAGGGTCGCCATATCGGCCCGGTGGTGAACGAGGTGCAGTGGAACAAGATTCAGGCGCTGATTCAGGTCGGTATCGACGAAGGTGCGCGGCTGGTTGCCGGTGGCACGGGGCGCCCTGATGGGTTGAACCGGGGGTTTTATGTCAAGCCAACCGTGTTTGGCGACGTCAACAACGACATGCGGGTCGCACGGGAAGAAATCTTTGGCCCGGTGCTGGTCATTATCCCGTTTGACACCGAAGAAGACGCCGTCGCTATTGCCAATGACACGCCTTATGGGCTGACCAACTATGTCCAGACCGGTGATGGGGCCCGTGCCAACCGCATGGCCCGCGCGCTGCGATCGGGTATGGTTGAAATGAACGGTCAGGGTCGGTCGGCCGGGGCACCGTTTGGCGGCATGAAGCAATCCGGCAACGGACGCGAGGGTGGTTCCTGGGGGATCGATGATTTCCTTGAGGTCAAGGCCATTGGTGGCTGGACAGTCGAATAACCGCTGCATCAGACATGAAAAGGCCGCGCGTCAGGCGTGGCCTTTTTGTTTTTGGGCCCCCGGGGGATTACCCTGCCATCTGGTCATGTTGCGCAATTGTTCGTAGACCACTGACAACGTGATTACCGGGGTACACAGATGATCCTTACCCGCCTGCATGGCCGTCTGGGCAACCAGATGTTTCAATATGCCGCCGCCCGTGCGCTGGCTGTCCGGCTGGAAACACAGGTGGCGCTGGACGCACGCGGCGCGTGTCACCGGGGCGAGGGCGTGCTGACCCGCGTTTTTGATCTGCCGCTTGGTGATCCGCCGCATTTGCCGCCCGCCCGGCACGAGGCCCCGCTGCGCTATGCGGCGTGGCGGCTGATGGGCAAGGACCCGGTTTTTTGCCGCGAACAGGGGCTTGGCTATAACCGGCGGATCAAGCGTTTGAAGGATAACAGCTATCTGCACGGGTATTGGCAATCTGAGCGATATTTTCACCATATCGCGCCGGCCATTCGTCAGGATTTCACCTTTCCTGCATTCAGCAACCAGCAGAACGCTGAAATGGCGGACCGGATCGGGCAGGGCGGGGCGATTTCGCTGCATGTCCGGCGGGGGGATTACCTGACGTTGGGGGCGCATGTGCTGTGTGATCAGGCCTATTACGATGCTGCGCTGGCCGGTGTTCTGGCCGGATCGACGGGTGATCCGACGGTCTATGTGTTTTCCGACGACCCCGGTTGGGCAAAGGATAACCTGCCGCTGCCTTGCGAAAAGGTGGTTGTGGATTTCAACGGGCCTGAAACCGATTACGAGGATATGCGCCTGATGTCGCTGTGCCAGCATAACATCATCGGCAATTCATCATTTTCATGGTGGGCGGCGTGGCTGAATGCCAACCCCGACAAACAGGTGGCTGGCCCGGCCAGATGGTTCGGTGACCCGAAACTGGTGAACCCCGACATCCTGCCGCCTGAATGGATGTCCATTCGCATCTAAAACGGTGCCTTGGCGCGGAATTTCAAAGACATCGCGCTATCGGGGTGTTTGATTCTGAGTTCTTCTGAATGCAGCATCATGCGGTCGTGTTCGCGCGCCGCGCCGCTGGCATACAGCGGATCACCCAGAATGGGATGCCCAAGGGCCTGCATATGCACCCTTAGCTGATGGGTGCGTCCGGTTTTGGGGCTTAGCCGTACCCGCGTGGACCCGTCTTCGTATCGCAATACCCGCCAGTCGGTTTGGGCCGGTTTGCCGGTTTCATGGCACACCATCTGACGCGGCCGGTTTGGCCAGTCGACGATCAGGGGCAGATCGACGGTGCCGGTCTTTGGCTCTAACTGCCCCTCAAGGCGTGCGATATAGGTTTTGCGCGTGGTTCTGGCCTGAAACTGTTGGCTCAGGTGGCGCTGGGCGTGGGCGGTCAGCGCAAAGACCATCACGCCGGATGTGTCCCGGTCCAGCCGATGCACCAGCAGCGCATGGGGAAATACCGCCTGCACCCGTGTGATCAGGCAATCGGCCAGGTGCTCGCCCCGGCCCGGTACGCTTAGCAATCCGGCGGGTTTGTTCACCGCCAGCAGTTGTGCATCATCATGCAGGAAATCCAGCGGATCATCGGGCGGGGTATATTCAGAGGAAACAGCCATGGTGCCTGCCTAGCGGTTAGGGTGGCAACCGGCAAGTTCCACCAGTACAATCGCCCCTTAACAGGAGAAATCGCCATGCACCCCACCATTATCAAGATGCAAGAGGTCGTGGCCAAAGGCGATGACAGCCTGATTGCCGGGCTTTTGGCCGAAGATGTGCGCTTTCTGCCGCCAACCTATTACAAGACATGGACTGGCCGCGATGCGGTGGCCGCCGTGCTGGGCCATGTGGGGCAGGTGTTCAGTGATTTCCAATATCGCCGGGTACTGGGCTGTGGCAATGACTGGGCGCTTGAGTTTCAGTGCAAGGTTGGTGATCTGGACGCGGTGGGGGTGGACCTGATTACATTGAACGACGCAGGGCTGATCGCGGTATTCGAGGTGACCATGCGCCCGCACAAGACAATCGGTGCCCTGAGGGATGCAATGAATGCACGGGTCATGACCGACCCCCGGTTCCTGAAATTCCGCGATGCCCTTAGCTGAGGGCGCTGTTCAGCA
>DAOUPC010000149.1 GCA_030626365.1 Paracoccaceae bacterium | reverse complement strand
TCACTTCGGCGCATGATAGCTGCCGGGTCCAGCCATCATTGGCGGTTTGATAGATCACATCGCCCAAAAGCAGGTCCGAGGCGGTGACGACTTGTGAAATAAGCGGGGTGGGCATCAGGCGGTTCCTTTGTTGTCGGGTGTTGCCGGGTGGTGTCAGGTGGTGTCGGGCGGATATGGTCAGGCAGGGCGTTGTGGCGATTTATGTTGATATCAATATAGGAAACTATCCTTGATAATGGCCATATCCCGTGGCAGATAAGGTTGATTGTTCTGCTTTGGTAGAAATAGTGGGAATATGTTCTGAAATATAAGGGTGTGGCGAATGGCGGTTCGAATTGATGATCTGGATCGGAAAATTCTGGATCAGTTACAGCGGGACGCGGCGCAGTCGCTGGATGAAATTGCCGCAAAAGTGGGCAGTTCCCGGACCCCGGTATGGAATCGCATTCGCAAGCTGCGAGAGGGCGGGGTGGTTGGCCATCAGACGGTCATTCTGGATGCTGAGGCGCTGGGATTCGAGGCGTGTTTCTTTGTGCTGATCCGAACCTCGGAACACGAGGCGGACTGGCAGGGCAGGTTTCTGAAGGCGTTGCAGGACCGCCCTGAGGTGCAGGAGGCGCACAGGCTGGCGGGGGATATTGATTATATTCTGAAGGTGCGGGTAAAGAACGCGCGGGCGTATGACGCGTTTTATCAGGCGCTGATTTCAGAGGTGAAGGTGCATAATGTGACAGCACTTTTGTCGATGGAAGAGATCAAATCGACGACGTTGTTGCCGCTGGAGGGGTGATCCAAAGGGGGCGCGTGGTATTGCGGTTTCAACTGGGCTAGACCCGAGGGTCAGAACCCTAGGCTGGGGCGCACGACAGGAAAGGCAGGCATGACAGGGACAGCAGGCATAACCGGGAACCGATTGCATCGCAGGTGGATTGTGCTGGCATTTTTGCTGGCGGTGGCGGCGTTGGCCGGCACCATCTGGCACTATGGGGTGCGTCAGGCGCTGGATCAGTTGTCACGCCGCGCCGAGGCGGATCTGGAACTGGCCAGTGACCGGCTGACCACCCAGTTGCAGGTTTATCAGGAACTGGCCGTGCTGATGGCCGGGCATCCGGGGCTGGACGGGTTGGATGATCCGGGGGCGCGGATCATGGCCAAGGGGTTGTTGCTGGGGGTGGCGGATACGCCGGCGGCGCTGGATGTGATGTATGTGGACCGCACCGGCGCGGTGCTGGTTTCGGCGCGTGGGTTGCTGGGCAATGATCTGGGCGCGACAAGCTATTTCCGGCGCGCCATGCAGGGGGCATTGGGGCGCGACCACGGCGTCATGCAGCCGCTGAACCGGCGGGCTTATTATTATGCGGCACCGGCGTTTGCCGAAGATGGCCATGTGCGTGGGGCGCTGGTGGTGGTGGCTGATGTCGAGGATGTGGAATGGGACTGGCGCGGCAGCACGCCTGCGGTGTTCTTTACCGATCAGTTGGGGCAGGTGTTCGTGTCAAACCGGTCTGAGCTGTTGTTCTGGACACGCGCCGGTGATGATGCCGGTCTGGTTTTCAAGGATGGGTCGCGTCGCCAGTTCAGTGCCACGCAGGTCGGTGTGCACGAGGTCTGGACAATCGACTGGGGCCCGTATCTGCCCCGGCGTGCGCTGCATATTGTGCAGGATCTGGCGGTGATCGGGCTGGTGGGCGAGGTGCTGGTGGATGTGGCCCCGGCGCGGCGTCTGGCGGGGTTGCAAGCGGCCACGGTGGTGGCGCTGTGTCTGGCCTTTGGGGCGCTGTTGTTTCTGGCGACCGAACGGCGGCGCGCGTTGGCGCAGGCCAATGCGGTGCTGGAAACCCGGGTTGCGGCCCGCACGGCCGATCTGTCGGATACCAACGCAAGGCTGCGCCGCGAAGTGACCGAGAGGCAAGAGGCAGAAGCGGCCCTGAAACAGGCACAGGCCGATCTGGTTCAGGCCGGCAAGCTAAGCGCGCTGGGACAGATGAGCGCGGGCATCAGCCACGAATTGAACCAGCCGCTGATGGCGATCCGATCGTTCGCCGAAAACGGTGCGAAATATCTGGAACGCGGGCAGGTGGATGTGGCCGGGGACAACCTGACGCGGATATCCGAACTGGCCCGGCGCATGGGGCGGATCATCACCAATCTGCGCGCCTTTGCCCGACAGGAAAGCACGGCAGCGGGGCGGGTTGAACTGGTTGGGGTGCTGGATCAGGTGATTGAACTGACCGGCGCGCGGTTGCGCCAGGAGGCGGTGACACTGGTGTATGAGCGGCCCGCCCATCCGGTCTGGGTCCGGGGCGGCGAGGTGCGGTTGGGGCAGGTGTTTGTCAATCTGGTAAGCAATGCGGTGGATGCGATGGCGGGGCGTGACGACAAGACCCTGACGCTGGACATTTCCGACGCACAGGCGCTGACGGTCACTGTGCGCGACACGGGGCCGGGCATTGATGTGCCGGATAAGGTGTTCGAGCCGTTTTATACCACCAAGGTGGTGGGCGATTCCGAAGGTATGGGGCTGGGCCTGTCGATATCTTATGGCATCGTGCAAAGTTTTGGCGGCGATATACGGGGCGATAATGCCCCCCAAGGCGGTGCGGTGTTCAGCGTTACGCTGGAACGCTGGCGCCAAGAGATGGCGGCATGAACGTTCCTGTCCTTTTGGTTGATGATGATGCGGCGGTGCGCGATGCGCTGGTGCAAACGCTGGATCTGGCGGGGATGGCCGCAATTCCGGCGGCGTCGTTTGTGGCGGCCAAGGACCATATCACGCGCGATTTTCCCGGCGTGATCCTGTCGGACATGCGGATGCCGGGGCGTGACGGGTTCCATCTGTTATCTTACGTGCATCAGGTGGACAGCGCGTTGCCGGTGGTTCTGTTGACCGGCGAGGGCGACATCCCGATGGCCGTGGCCGCGATGGAACAGGGGGCGTTTGATTTTCTGGAAAAACCCTGTGCGCCGGGCGATCTGGTGGCGGTGCTGACCCGTGCGATTGCCGCGCGGCAGGCGGTTCTGGCAACGCGCGCCGAAACCGCCCGCGCCGAGACAGGCGATCCGGCGGCGCGGATGGTGTTTGGTCAAAGTGATCTGGCCGAGGCCCTGCGTGCGCGGGTGCGTCTGCTGGCACAGGCGCGCACCGAGGTTCTGGTCACCGGCGCCCCCGGCAGCGGCATTTCCAAGGTGGCCGAGATCATTCACCTTAGTTCTGATCGCGCCCGCGGCCCGTTTGAAAAGCGCGCCGCCGACGGGCTGGGCCGGGGCGCGCTGGCCCGCGCGCTTGAGGCGGGCAGCGGTGGTGCGTTGTTTCTGGACGAGATCACCCAATTGCCCGCCGATACGCAGATCGCCCTGATCGAGGCGCTTGAGGGGCCGGGTGATGTGCGCCTGATGGCCGGCAGCACGGTGGTGATTGATGAAACGGCGATCAACCCGGACCTGTTTTACCGGATCGAGGTCAGCCATGTGCGCATCCCGTCGCTGGCGGAACGCCCCGAGGATATCCCGGTGTTGTTTAGCCGCTATGTGGCGCAGGCCAGCGAACAGGCCGGTCTGGATGCCCCCGAAATCAGCCAGGATCATCTGGCGGCCCTGATGGCGCAGGACTGGCCCGGCAATGCCCGGTCGCTGATGTCTGCGGCCATGCGGTTCGTGCTGGGCATGCCCGAAGATGTGGGGCAGGTCGCCGGGCTGGGGTTGGCGGAACAGATGGCGCGGGTGGAACGCTCGTTGCTGGTGGCGGCACTGGGGCGTCAGAACGGGCAGGCATCGGCGGCGGCCAAGGCGCTGAAGCTGCCGCGCAAGACATTTTATGACAAATTGGCCCGATATGGGATTCGCCCCGAGGATTTTCGCCGCTAAGGCGTGCGGGTTTGGCTGTGATTTGTGCGGGTTTTCGCACAATGCAGGGAATCAGTTGTGCGGAAACCCGCACATGGAACTGGTTTTGGGGCTGAAACCTTCCCAAATTACCCAGTCAACCCCATGATAACACACGCATAACATTCATTTTCCCGGCACGGCACACAAAGTGTTGAGCCAAATGTTGTGATTCGCTTCACTGGCCGTGACGCGCCGAATCCCGGCGTGCATGGGGCGTGGCCCCAAGATTTCTGAAACTTCGGGAGGAGATACCGATGAAATTCCTGACTGCTGCTGCAACCGCAATGGCCCTGAGCCTGACCGCCACCGCTGGCTTTGCCGCCTGTGACGACGGCGAAATCGTGGTCAAGTTCGCCCACGTGACCAACACCGACAAGCACCCCAAGGGGATCGCCGCGTCGCTGCTGGAACAGCGTATCAACGACGAGATGAACGGCACCATGTGCATGGAGGTTTATCCCAACTCGACGTTGTATAACGACAACAAGGTTCTTGAGGCGATGTTGCAGGGTGATGTGCAACTGGCCGCACCCAGCCTGTCCAAGTTCGAAAAGTTCACCAAACAGTTCCGCCTGTTTGACCTGCCCTTCATGTTTAAGAACATTGATGCGGTTGATGTGTTTCAGGGCTCGGCCGATGGTCAGGCGCTGCTGGACAGCATGCAACGTCGTGGTCTTCAGGGTCTGGCATTCTGGCACAACGGCATGAAGCAGATGAGCGCCAACAAGCCGCTGATCGCACCTACCGATGCCAATGGCCTGAAATTCCGGGTTCAGTCCAGCGATGTTCTGGTGGCCCAGATGGAAGCCATCGGTGGCAGCCCTCAGAAGATGGCGTTTTCCGAAGTGTACGGCGCGCTGCAACAGGGTGTTGTGGACGGTCAGGAAAACACCTGGTCCAACATCTATGGCAAAAAGTTCTTTGAGGTGCAGGACGGCGTGACAGAAACCAACCACGGCATCATCGACTATCTGGTGGTGGCCAATGTTGACTGGCTGGCCAGCCTTGATCCGGCGGTACGTGACCAGTTCATGACCATCCTGAGCGAAGTCACCAAATCGCGCAACGCTGAGGCCTTCGCGGTAAACGAGGCGGCGCGTCAGTCGATCCTTGATGCCGGTGGCACCATCCGTGAACTGGATGCAACCCAGCGTCAGGCATGGGTCGACACAATGATGCCGGTCTGGGGCAAGTTCTCTGGCGATGTGGGTCAGGACAAGATCGATGCAGCACAGGCGATCAACGCCGGTCTGTAATACGAAAATGGTGGGGTAACACCACCTGTGCCAACGACGGCGGGCCGCAACAACATGGCCCGCCGTTATCGAATAACAGGGATGGGGACAGGGATATGGCTGGGCACGCAACCGGCAAGACCGGAATGATCGACCAGATCGAAGAAACGATAATCGCGCTTCTTCTGGGTCTGATGACATTGCTTACATTCGCCAACGTGGTGGCGCGGTTCGCGTTCAATTCCAATATCCTGTGGGCGCTGGAACTGACGGTGTTCATGTTTGCCTGGCTGGTGTTGCTGGGTGCATCCTATGCGGTAAAAAAACATTCGCACCTTGGGGTGGACGCCATTGTCAACATTCTGGCCCCGCGCGCACGCCGGGTGCTGGCGCTGATCACGGTCGGTGCATGTCTGGTGTTTTCGCTGCTGATGCTGAAGGGTGCCTATGATTACTGGGCGGTTTTTGCCGATCTGCCCCCGACATCCGGGCGCTGGTTTCCCACCGGCCTGGATATGAAGGCCCGCAGCCAAAGCTTTTACGAGGTTCAGGATGTGCCGATGATCGGTATTCTGCGCTTTCTTGAAGGGCTGATAAATTACGGCGAGGCTTATGAAAAACTGCCCAAGGTGGTGCCTTATCTGGTGATGCCGGTGTCTATGTTGCTGCTGGTGCTGCGCTTTGGTCAGGCGGCGGTTGCCGTCTGGAAGGGCGATGTGGACCGTCTGGTGGCCAGTCACGAGGTCGAGGATGAACTGGAAGAGGCGCGCGCGCGCGCCACGGGACCTGTTTGCGGAGGAGAAAACTGATGGCTGTTCTTTTCCTTTTTGCGATGGTCATTGGCCTGATGCTGATCGGCGTGCCGATTGCCGTGTCTTTGGGGCTGAGTTCGACGCTGTTTCTGCTGATCTATTCGGACAGTTCCCTTGCCTCGGTCGCGGGCACCTTGTTTGAGGCATTTGAGGGCCATTTCACCCTGCTGGCGATCCCGTTTTTCATTCTTGCCTCGACGTTCATGTCGACGGGCGGTGTGGCGCAGCGGATCATCCGATTTTCCATTGCCTGTGTCGGGCATTTTCAGGGCGGGTTGGCGATTGCCGGTGTGTTTGCCTGCATGATGTTCGCGGCCCTTTCGGGGTCGTCCCCGGCCACGGTGGTGGCCATCGGGTCAATCGTTATCGCGGCGATGCGTCAGGCCGGGTACACCAAGGAATTTGCCGCCGGGGTGATCTGTAACGCCGGCACACTTGGCATTCTGATCCCGCCGTCGATCGTTATGGTGGTTTATGCCGCCTCGGTCGATGTGTCGGTGGGGCGGATGTTCCTTGCGGGCATCATACCGGGCCTGCTGGCCGGTTTCATGCTGATGGTGACGATCTATGTGATCGCCAAGATCAAGAACATGCCAAAAGGCGTTTGGGCCGGCTGGGGAGAGATTGGCGCATCCTTCCGCGAGGCATTCTGGGGCCTGTTCCTGGTGGTGATCATCATGGTCGGGATCTATGGCTATATGTGGTATTCGCCCGAACAGGGGTTCTATAAGGAAGCCGCGATATTCACCCCCACCGAAGCGGCCGCCGTTGCCTCGGTCTATGCGTTTTTGGTGGCATCGTTCGTCTATCGTGACATGGGGCCGCTGGCCGCCACAGATGACAAGCCAAAGCGGTCACTGTTTCAGGCCCCAATGGCGCTGGTGACGGTCTGGACGCACCCTGATACCAAGCGGGCGCTGTTTGACGCGGGAAAGTTGACCGTGACGCTGATGTTCGTGATCGCCAATGCGCTGATCCTGAAACATGTTCTGACCGAAGAACAGATACCTCAAAGCATTGCCAACGCCATGTTGTCGGCGGGCTTTGGCCCGGTGGTGTTCCTGATCATGGTCAACGTGATCCTGCTGATCGGTGGGCAGTTCATGGAACCGTCAGGGTTGCTGGTGATCGTTGCGCCACTGGTGTTTCCGATTGCCAT
>DAOUPC010000282.1 GCA_030626365.1 Paracoccaceae bacterium | reverse complement strand
CGATCACCCACACGAAATAATGCAGGCCGCAGCGCAAGGGCTGTTCCGGCTGATGGCCTACAAGGACGAATACGAGGTGGCGCGCCTGCTGACCGGTTCAGATTTCACCGATGAACTGAAACAGAAATTCGACGGGGATTTCACCGTTGAATACCATCTGGCACCGCCCCTTTTCAGCCGATCCCGTGACGCACAAGGCCGGCCCCTGAAACGCACCTTTGGCCCCTGGATGGGACATGCCATGCGGGCACTGGCCGCGATGAAAGGGCTGCGTGGCGGCCCGTTCAACCCGTTTGGTTTCCATGGCGAGGCACGGCTGCACCGGGATCTTCTGGCCTGGTACGAGGCCGGGCTTGGCCGTGCCGCCGCCCTGTGCGCACAGGGACGGCACAAGGATTGCCTGACCTTCCTGCACGCGCCGGATGACATCCGTGGTTATGGCCCGGTCCGCGCCATCGCCGCCGAAAAAGCCCGCAAGACAGCCGAGGCCGCCCTATTGGGGTCCCCCCTGTCCTGATCGCCAAAATCACCCCCGCATTGCCTTGCCCTGTGGATCATAGGGCGAGGGCGCGATAACCGTCGCGTGCCGCTTTACCCCCACCACATGCACATCCAACCTGGTGCCTGTCGCGGCCTGATCGCGGTTCACCAGCGCCATGGCCAGCGATTTTCCGGTCCAGTGCCCGTATCCGCCCGACGTGACAAAACCGACCTTTTGATCGCCCGCCCAGATCGGCTCATAACCGCTGGCGTCCGCGCCATCGGCCTCAATCTCAAGCGTGACCTGCACTTGTGCGGGACCGTTCGCATCGCGTTCGGCAATGGCCGCATCCCGGCCAATAAAGTCGCCCTTGTCCCAGTCGATCCAGCGGTCCATACCGGTCATGCCCGGCGTATAGCCTTGGGTGAACTCGGCCGACCAGATGCCAAATGATTTCTCAATCCGTGTACTAAGCATCGCGTTAAAGCCGCATTCACGAATACCTTCATCCGCACCCGCCTGTAACAGCAGCTCCCGCAGGGCAATATGCGCGCCCATCCGGCAGTTGATCTCGAACCCCATTTCGCCGGTCACCGACATCCGCGCGACACGGGCACGCACCAACCCTATGTCGAATTGCCCACACCCCATGAATGGCAGGCCCGCGATGTCCTGATCCGTCAGCTTTTCAATAACCGCCCGGGATTTTGGGCCAACAAGACCAAAGCCGCACATATCTTCGCCCAGATCACGGACCACCACACCGTCCTGCATGTGGTCATCAAACCAGCGCATGTGCCAGGCCCGCAGATAATAGCTGCCCATGATCCAATAGGTGCCATCACCCCAGTTCAGCACCGTCAGGTCACCCTTCATCTTGCCGGTTTGCGACAGCATCGGCGCCAGCCTTGCCCGCCCCGGCCCCGGCAACCGACTGGCCATGATCCGGTCCAGCCAGCGCGCCGCATTTGGCCCGCTTACCTCGAACCGAGAAAACCCGGTGATGTCCAAAAGCCCCACGCCGGTGCGGATCGCCCGGCATTCTTCGCCCACGATATCATGCGCATTCGACCGCTTCAGCGTCGGCGTTTCCTTAAACCCCGGAGGGGCAAAATACAGCGGCACCTCAAGATCCCAGCTAAGGCCCCATTTGCACCCCGCCTGCGTCATCGCATCATGCGCAGGGGCCATTTTCAGTGGGCGCCCCGCAGGCAGTTGTTCGTTGGGATAGGTCATCACGAACCGGCGCGAATAGAACTGGCCGGTGGTCTCGCGGATATAGCGTTTGTTCTGCGCGTAATCGCCATAGCGGGCGACGTCCATGCCGTAAACATCTGCCTCGGGTTCCCCGTGGATCATCCATTCGGCCAGCGATTTGCCAACCCCCCCGCCCTGCAGGAACCCGGCCATCACCGCGCAGGCGGTCCAGTACCCGCGCTTGCCCGGCACCGGACCGACCAGCGGATTGCCATCGGGGCTAAAGGTAAACGCCCCGTTGACCCAGGTTTTGACGCCCACCTCTTGCAGGCAGGGATAGCGTTCGAACCCCATGGTCAGTTCTTTTTCGATCCGGTCGGTATCTTCCTGAAACAACTCCATTCCGTATTCCCAGGGCGCGCCATCCATTGCCCAGTGTTCATGATCAACCTCGTAGATACCCAGCAAAACACCCTTCTGGTCCTGACGCAGATAGGTGAACCCCTCAAGGTCCACGGTCATCGGCACCTCAAAATCCAGCGCCGCCAGTTCGGGGATCGTGTCAGACACGAGGTAATGATGCTTGAGCGGCGAAACCGGCAGTTCAACCCCCGCCATGCGCCCCACCTGCTTGGCCCATAACCCGCCCGCATTGACCACATGTTCGCAACTGACGGTGCCCTTTTCGGTCACCACCCGCCAACCATCGCCGGTCTGGTGCAGTTCCAGAACGCGGTTATGCTCGATCACCTCGGCCCCGTTTTTCTTTGCCGCCCCGGCATAGGCATGCACGGTTCCGCTGGGGTCCAGATACCCCTCGCGGTCGGCCCACATCCCGCCCAAAAGCCCCTCGGGGGACATGATCGGGTTCAGCGCGTGGGCCTCTTCGGGGGTGACAAGGCGGCAATCCTCGATCCCGATCGACTGAAACACACGATAGGCCGATTGCAGCCATTCCCAGCGATCCGGGGTGCCGGCCATGGTCAGCCCACCGGTCATGTGCAACCCGATGTTCTGCCCGCTTTCCTTTTCGATCTCGGGCAGCAGGTCGATCGTATAGGCCTGAAGCGCGGCAATGTTGGGATCGGCGTTCAGCGCATGAATGCCCCCCGCCGCGTGCCAGGACGACCCGGCCGTCAGGACCGAACGTTCAATCAGGCACACATCCCTCCAGCCAAATTTGGCCAGATGATAAAGAACCGAGGCCCCCACAACCCCGCCACCAATAACCACCACGCGATAATGCGATTTCATGACATCCCCCTTTGCGCAACCATCCATGCCAGAACGCTATCGGGGCCATTCGCACCTGTCCAGCAACGTGCTGACAACGTGCGGGCAGTTGCCGCACAAAGTGGCCCGGGGCGACCTCTCAATGATGGCATTTGCGCCGTTACCTGCGCTCGGGTAGCTATTGGACCACAACAGCCCAGGAACGCCGTGATGCCCGCAAACATTTTGAACGCCCTTCTTCGTATTGCCCTGACGATCT
>DAOUPC010000104.1 GCA_030626365.1 Paracoccaceae bacterium | reverse complement strand
TGCCACGCATTGTTTTCCTTCCGTGGCAAGCATCGGTAAGCTTGGTTAACGTTTTGTTACCAAAAGTGGAGAACCGGTGCAGATGCCCCTTCGGTTCAGCGGGCGCTGTGATAGGCTTGCGCCAACACTCAGGGAGAATCCTATGCCAGTTATTTCCAAAGACGCCTCGGTACAGACGGTTATCACCACGTTTGAGACATCGCCGGGCACCTGCCAGGACCTTCTTGAGGCCCTGACCGATGCCTATGCCAAGTTTATCTCAAAGCAGCCCGGTTTCATCGCCGCGGGGTTGCACGTGAACGACGCCCAGACCCGGATCGCCAATTATTCACAATGGACCCGGCGCGAAGATTTTCAGGCAATGCTGCGCAGTGATGAAATGCGGGTCTATAACCGCCAGTTTCAGGAATCGTGCCGCAGTTTTGAACCTGTGCTGTATGACGTGGTTGCCAGCTTTGATTGAGGGCCCCATGGCCGGGGTCCCGGGCTGACATGGATCAAGGCGGGAACGCCGATTTTCGTGCAGGATAACCCTGACCTGAAAGGAGGGTTATCCGATGTATCACAACATACTTGTCCCGATATCCTTTGACGCCGAGCGCGATGTCACTGGCCCGCTGAAACTGGCCCGGATTCTTGCTGTGCCGGGGGCAAAGATTACCTTGCTTCATGTGGTTGAACACATCCCCGGCTATGCGATTTCCTATATGCCGGTCGACTATATCGCTGAAGCCCGGCAAGCGATCCGGGCAGAGCTGGACGAACTGGCGGCCACCATTCCGGGGGCCGAGGGCATCGTGATCGAGGGCCATTCAGGCCGCTCGATCCTGGATTGGGCAGAGGTCAACAAACCTGACCTGATCGTTATTGCCTCGCATCGTCCCGGCATGCAGGATTTGCTGCTGGGTTCAACCGCTTCGCAGGTGGTCCGTCACGCGGCCTGCGCAGTTCATGTCGTTCGCTGACAAGGGATTATCTGAATGAAACCAATTATCTGGGCGATTGCCCTTGCCTTTGCAACGCCCGCAGTGGCCGAGCCGGTCAATATCCAGCGTGATGTCGCGTCGGTAACGGTGCAGACCGAAACCGGCCCTGTCGATATCGCCCGGATACAGGATAACGCGAACAGGATCGGCGGCGATTGGACGTTGACGTCACGGGCCTGCCCGCCGTTCTGCGTTCAGCCGATTGCCCCGGCCCCCGGTGTCAAAACAATCGGAGAACTGGAACTGCTGGCCATGCTGACAGACCCGGATGCGATTGTGATCGACAGCCGCGTGCCCAAGCATTTTGCAACGGGGTCGATCCCCGGTGCGATCTCTATCCCCTTTGGCGAGGCGGCAGAGCGGCTTGGGGAACTGGGCTGTGAAATTGATTTTGACGGGTTCGAATGCATCAACGCGAAACCGGTTGCCCTGTTTTGCAACGGGCCGTGGTGTGGCCAGTCCCCAACCGCGGCGCGCCAGATGATCAAGGCCGGATATCCGCCCGAGATGATCCATTACTACCGTGGCGGTATGCAGGTGTGGCGGATGCTGGGGCTGACGGTCACGGAATAAACCACACGCGTCAGGGTGGGTTATCAGGCGAACGGATCGTCCTTATAGCCGACCCTTTCCAGATACAGACCCTGCGGCGGGCATACGGTGCCGCAGGCGGCGCGGTTGCGTGCCTCAAGCGCTGTGCGGACGTCTTTGGGGGCCCATGACCCGGCCCCCACATGTTCCAGCGTGCCGACAAAGCTGCGCACCTGATTGTGCAGGAACGACCGGGCGCGGACGTGAAAATGCACCTCTGGTCCGCAGAAACCATCGACCCGCTCGATCCGCAACTCATCCAGTGTTTTGACCGGGCTGTTTGCCTGACAGATGACCGACCGGAAGGTGGTGAAATCATGGCGTCCCACCAGCATGTCCGCCCCCGCCTGCATCGCCGCCACGTCCAGTTGGCGACTGATCTGCCAGACCTGTCCGTTGTCATGCGTGGCCGGGGCGCGCCGCATCAGGATGCGAAACAGGTACTGGCGTTCGATCGCCGAGAACCTTGCGTGCCAGTCGTCCGCAACCCGTGCCGCGGCGACAATCGCCACCGGGTCAGGTTTCAGGTGATAGTTCAGCGCCTCTGACAGGCGAAACGGGTCCCAGTCCCGCGCCATGTCGCAATGCGCCACCTGTCCCACCGCATGCACGCCCGCATCGGTGCGCCCTGCGGCGGCGATGGTGTGCGCGCCGGGTTGTAGCCGCCCCAGTGCGGTCTCGATTGCGCCCTGCACTGACGGCAATTCCTTTTGACGCTGCCAGCCGACAAACGGCGCGCCGTGGTATTCAACTTTGAGGGCATAACGGGGCATGGGGCGCTGGTAACGCGGCGGCACCCGTTCGGCAAGGCAAAGCTGGCCGGGATCGCCTCTGGTAACGGCCCCGGCGCGCGCCTATCTTGGCATCAGGTAATTGGGGCAGGAAACCGGTTTGGTTATATCTAATCTCGCTGAGGGGCTGGTGCGCGGGGCCGAACGGGCCGGCGACGCGGTTTCGCGATCCCTGTTCGAGCCGGTGATCCGGCTGGGTGTGACCGGCCTTGCGCGGGCTGGCAAGACGGTGTTCATCACCTCGCTGGTGGCCAATCTGCTGGACCGGGGGCGGATGCCGGGGCTGCTTGGCGCGCAAGAGGGGCGGATCGAGGCCGCCTTTTTGCAACCTCAGCCCGACGACATGGTGCCACGGTTCGACTTTGAAACCCATCTGGGCGCGCTGACCTCGGCCAGTCCGCACTGGCCCGACAGTACGCGGGCGATATCGGAACTGCGCCTGTCGCTGCGGGTGCGCCCGGTGGGGATGCTTGCGGGGGTCAGGGGGGCGCGCACGGTGCATCTTGATATCGTCGATTACCCCGGTGAATGGTTGTTGGATCTGGCGTTGCTGGACAAAACCTATGACACTTGGGCCGATGATACCCTGTCACGTCTGAACAAACGCACCTGTGCGCAGGGTTTCATGGACCACGCGCGCCGCGTTGATGCGCAGGCTGACCATGACGAAGGGCTGGCACAGGATCTGGCCCGGCGGTTCACCACGTATCTGAATGGTGCGCGCGCGCAGGGGTATTCTGATTGCACGCCGGGGCGGTTTTTGCTGCCGGGTGATCTGGCGGGCTCTCCGGTGCTGACATTTGCGCCGGTTCCGTTCACCGGCCCGTCAAAGCGCGGATCACTGCACCGCGAGATGGAGCGCCGGTACGAGGCGTATAAAACGCACGTGGTCAAACCGTTCTTTCGCGACCACTTTTCGCGGATCGACCGGCAGGTGGTGCTGGTGGATGCGCTGGGGGCGATCCATGCCGGGCCAAAGGCGGTCGAGGATATGCGCAAGGCGATGGCCGAAATCCTTGGGGCCTTTCGACCGGGGCGCAATGCGTTCCTGTCGCGCCTGCTGCGTGGGCGGCGGGTGGACCGGATATTGTTTGCCGCAACCAAGGCGGACCATCTGCACCACACCCAACACCCCCGCCTGACCGCAATAATTGAGGCCCTGACCCGTGATGCCCGCGACCGTGCCCGGTTTGCGGGGGCTGAAACCGCCGCCCTGTCCATTGCATCCCTGCGCGCCACCACCGAAGAAATGCGCCGCCATGACGGGCGTGACCTGCCTTGTGTGCGCGGCACCCTGTCAGAGACCGGCCAACAGGGCGCGCTTTATCCCGGTGCGCTGCCGGAAAACCCCGCGCGTCTGCTTGGGCCGGCGCGGGAGGGGGCACAAAGCTGGCTGGACGGTGACTATCGGATGATGAATTTTGCGCCGGCGCAACTGACGCTGAAACCCGGTGATGGCCCGCCGCATATCCGGCTGGACCGGGCGGCCGAATTTCTGATCGGGGACAGGTTGTGAACGTCACCTTCAGGCCCGCCCGTTCCACCGACGCCGGGGTGACCGGGGCAATCCTTGCGCAGTTTCAGGACCAGACCGTCTGGATGCCCAAGCTGTATTCAGGGGCCGAAATCATTGCCTTTTGTGGCGAGATGATCGACTGGGGCTGGGTAAGCGTTGCCGTCATCGGGGGTGATGTGGTCGGGTTCATTGCCCGTGATGGCGAAGAAATCCGGGCCTTGTATGTTGCCAGTCAGAACCGGGGTGACAAGGTTGGCCTGCGGTTGCTGAATCGTGCCAGGGCCAGTTCCAGCCGGTTGGAACTGCGCGTGTTCGCCGCCAATACCGGCGCGCAACGGTTCTATGTGCGTGCCGAGTTCACCGAAACCGGGCGTGGCGATGGCGCGGACAATGATGAAAACCTGCCCGACATCCATTATGTCTGGCAAAGGAGGGCCGCGATATGATGGATGGGCAGGACAAGACGCAAGGCCCGGTTCTGTTTGATCTGGACAGCCCACAACCAAGCGTGTCTGACGCGGCCCCGGTGCCCGACCTTGGCCTGCCTGAACCCACCGGACAGGCGATGCAGGTGGCGGCCCGTGTTGCGGGGCGCAAACCGTCACGGCTGGCGCGCTGGTTCTGGGGATTGTCGGCCTCGGTCATTGGGGCGGCGATTTCGGTGGCCGTGTGGGATTTTGTTACCGCCCTGTTGGCGCGTGCGCCGGTTTTGGGCTGGGGCGTTGCGGGATTGGTGGGGGCGCTGTTGCTGGTGTTGCTGGCCATTGGCTTGCGTGAAATCGCGGCCATTGCCCGGCTTGGGCGGATCGACACGTTGCAGCGGGCCGGGGCGGCGGCGCTGGCGGCGGATGACCTGGCGCAGGCGCGTCAGGTCACGGACCGCCTGATTGTCTTTTATCGCGGGCGCGAGGACACCGAATGGGGCCGCCAGCGTTTGGCTGAGCGCGCCGAAGAACAGTTTGACGCTGCTGGCCTGTTGTCGCTGACGGAAACGACCCTGCTGGCCCCGCTGGACGCCGCCGCCCTGCGCGAGGTAGAGGCCGGCGCGCGTCAGGTTGCGACGGTTACCGCGCTGGTGCCGATTGCGCTGGCGGATGTGGTGGTGGCGCTGACCTCTAGCTTGCGAATGATCCGGCGGGTGGCGGAAATCTATGGCGGGCGGTCCGGTTTTCTGGGGTCATGGCGGCTGACCCGTGCGATTTTTGCGCACCTTCTGGCCACTGGGGCCGTGGCCGTGGGCGATGACCTGCTGGAACCGATCCTGGGCGGGTCGATCCTGAGCAAACTGTCGCGTCGCTTTGGCGAGGGGCTGGTCAATGGTGCGCTAAGCGCGCGGGTTGGCGTGGCCGCGATAGAGGTCTGCCGCCCGCTGCCGTTTTCGCCCGGTCGCCGCCCTTCGGTGCGCGGCGTTGTCACGCGGGCGCTGGGCGGGTTGTTTCGACGCCAGGGGGATCACGACAAATGAGCGACCACCGACCAGATCACCGACCAGACCACCGACCAGACCACGGGTCAGACCACGGGTCAGACCACGGGCACAGTCATCAGGAAATTGCCGCGCGGATCGATGCCCCACCGGGGCGCGGGGTGTTGCGTGATGTGGTCTATGGGTCGATCGACGGGTCGGTGACGACCTTTGCCATCGTTGCCGGGGTGGCCGGTGCGGGGCTTTCGCCGTTTGTGATCATCGCGCTGGGGATGGCCAATGTGCTGGCGGATGGGTTTTCGATGGCTGCGGGCAATTATTCCGGCGCACGTGCCGAACGCGATAACCTTGAACGTATCCGGGCAATCGAGGTGCGCCAAATCGCCGAGAACCCGGAAGGAGAGCGGTGCGAAGTGCGGGCAATCCTGGCCCGCAAGGGGCTGTCGGGCAAGGTGCTGGATGAGGCAACCAAGGCAATTACCGCAGATCATGACACATGGATCGCCCTGATGCTTGAGGGCGAATATGGGCTGGGCGGGGTCGATCCGCACCCGATGCGCGCGGCCCTGGCGACGTTCCTGTCGTTTCTGGTCGCCGGTCTGATCCCGCTGATCCCCTTTCTGCTGGCGCTTGAAAATGCATTCACCCTGTCGGCCTGGATGACGGGGGCGGCATTTTTTGTCATCGGCACGCTGAAAAGCCGCTGGTCGCTGAAATCCTGGTGGCGGTCGGGTGGTGAGACATTGTTGATCGGCGGCACGGCGGCGGTGATCGCCTATGGTGTGGGGACGCTGTTTCAGGCTTAGTGCACAGCCCACTTTACGCCGCTGCTGCCCGCGCCTATAACCCGACCCATGATCCAGCCACGCCTGATCATTATTCGAATTATTTTCCCGGCGCTGTGAACCTCAGACGCCGGGTACAGGTGTTTGAGCCATCGCACCGACCACATCGCCCCCCAAAGCCAGACACATTCACAGACCAATTCAAGGACGCCCCACATGTGCGCCGAAACGCCCGACTATAAATCCACACTGAACCTGCCCAAAACCGATTTTCCCATGCGGGCGGGCCTGCCCAAACGCGAACCCGGCTGGCTGGACCGCTGGCAAAAGATCGGGGTTTATGACCGCTTGCGCGAAAAGGCCACGTCAGAGACCCGCGCGCCCTTTATCCTGCATGACGGTCCCCCCTATGCCAACGGCCATCTGCATATCGGTCACGCGCTGAACAAGGTCCTAAAGGACATGATTGTGCGATCCCAACAGATGATGGGCCGCGATGCGCGCTATGTGCCCGGCTGGGATTGTCACGGCCTGCCGATTGAATGGAAGATCGAAGAAAAGTACCGCCAGAAAGGTCAGGACAAGGACCAGGTGCCGGTGCTGGAATTCCGTCAGGAATGCCGGGATTTTGCGCGCGGCTGGATTGATATCCAGCGCGAGGAATTCAAACGCCTGGGGGTGACCGGTAAGTGGGAAAACCCCTATATGACGATGGATTTCCACGCCGAGCGGGTGATCGCCGAGGAGTTCCAGAAGCTTTTGATGAACGGCACGCTTTATCAGGGGTCCAAGCCCGTGATGTGGTCGCCGGTTGAGAAAACCGCGCTGGCCGAGGCCGAAGTCGAATATCACGACCACACCAGTCACACGATCTGGGTAAAGTTCCCGGTGATCCGGGCGCTGGAACCCAGCGGTGCGCGCTCGGACTTGCTGGGCGTTAATGTGGTGATCTGGACGACCACCGCCTGGACCATTCCGTCAAACCGCGCCGTCGCGTTTCATCCGGACCTGTCCTATGGCCTGTACGAAGTGACCGCCGCCCCCGATGAAAACTGGGCCAAGGTCGGAGAGCAGTATCTGCTGTCCGACAATCTGGCCGCTGATGTGTTTCGGGCGGCAAAGGTCGACAGCTATGAGCGTTTGCGCGATGTATCGGCCAACCAGCTTGACCTGATGATCTGCGCGCATCCGTTCCGTGACATTGCCGATGGCAATGGCGAATGGGACTATGATGTGCCGATGCTGCCTGGTGATCATGTGACGGATGAGGCCGGGACCGGCTTTGTGCATACCGCGCCCAGCCATGGCGCGGACGACTTTGTGCTGGGGGTCCGGCACGGTCTGGTGATGACCTATAACGTGCTTGAGGACGGATCGTACCGTACTGACCTGCCACTGTTTGGTGGGGCACGGATCATGGACCACAAGGGTAAGGAAAAGGATGCCAACAAGCGGGTGATCGACGCGCTGGCAGGGTGTGGCGCGCTGATCGCACGGGGGCGGGTGAAACATTCCTATCCGCACAGCTGGCGTTCCAAGGCACCGCTGATTTTCCGCAATACGCCGCAATGGTTTGCCGCTGTCGACAAGACGGTGGGCGATGGGCAGGACACCTATGGCAAGACGATCCGCGAACGCGCCCTGACCAGCATCGATGAACTGGTGACCTGGACGCCCAAAACCGGGCGTAACCGGCTGTATTCGATGATCGAGGCGCGGCCCGACTGGGTGCTGAGCCGCCAGCGTGCCTGGGGTGTGCCGCTGACCTGTTTCACCAAACGCGGCGGGCAGCCGACGGATAACGATTACCTGTTGCGCGACGAGGCGGTCAATGCCCGCATCCTGCAGGCGTTCGAGGCCGAAGGCGCGGATGCCTGGTACAAGGACGGGGCCAAGGAGCGGTTCCTGGGGGGTGATTACAGCGGCGATGATTACGATCAGGTGTTCGATATTCTGGACGTCTGGTTTGATTCCGGATCGACCCACGCCTTTGTGCTGCGTGACCGGGAAGATGGCGCGCCGGACGGCATTGCCGATGTTTACCTTGAAGGCACCGACCAGCACCGGGGTTGGTTTCATTCCTCGATGTTGCAGGCCTGTGGCACCAAGGGGCGTGCGCCTTACCGCGCGGTGGTAACGCATGCCTTTACGCTGGACGCCAAGGGCATCAAGATGTCCAAGTCGCTGGGCAATACCATCCTGCCGGAACAGGTGACCAAACAATATGGTGCCGACATTCTGCGCCTGTGGGTGGCCCAGACCGATTATGTGCATGACCACCGGATCGGCCCGGAAATCCTGAAGGGTGTGGCCGACAGCTATCGCCGATTGCGCAACACGGTTCGGTTTTTGCTGGGCTCGCTGGCGGATTTCTCGGAAAGTGACCGGATGAATCCGGCGGATATGCCTGATCTGGAACGCTGGGTATTGCACAGGGTTTCGGAACTGGATGAACAGGTGCGCGCGGGTTACAATTCGTATGACTTTCAGGGCGTGTTTCAGGCGGTGTTCAACTTTGCCACGATCGATTTGTCGGCGTTCTATTTCGATATCCGCAAGGATGCGCTGTATTGCGATGGTGACAGCACGCGCCGTCGTGCGGCGCGCACCGTTCTGGACATTCTGTTTCACCGCCTGACCGCCTGGCTGGCCCCGATCCTGGTGTTCACCATGGAAGAGGTCTGGCTTGAGCGGTATCCCGGCGAAGACAGCAGC